>NZ_WBKP01000015.1 GCF_009602465.1 Cumulibacter manganitolerans
GAGCCCGAGGGAGCGCCATCCGCGTCCCCGGCACCGCCGGCGGATCCGCCGGCACCGACCGGCCCGCCGACGTCGCCGGGCCAGTTCGGCCGGGCCTCCGGCGACGCGGCCGCACGGTTCGGCCGATTTCCCGAGGACGCCGACACCTGAGCCGATCGACCCCGGTCGGGGTGTGACGGGCGTAACATTCACCTTCGATCCGTGACTCACCAGGCGATTCGGGGGACGACGATGACCGCAGCAGCTGCCACCGATTCGCACGAGAGCTCCGGTGTCGTCCGGATCGCCTCGGTCGCCGCGCTGGGCGGCTTGCTGTTCGGCTACGACAGCGCCGTCATCAACGGGGCCGTGAGCGCGGTCCAGAACGAGTTCAAGGCGCAGCCCGGGCCGCTCGGGTTCGCGGTCGCAGCGGCCCTCATCGGCGCTGCGGTCGGCGCCTTCACGGGCGGTCGGGTCGCCGACCGGATCGGGCGCCTCGCCGTCATGAAGATCGCCGCGCTGCTCTTCCTCGTCTCGGCGATCGGCTGTGGCTTCGCGCCCAACCTCGCGCTCTTCGTGACCTTCCGGATCATCGGAGGCCTCGGCGTCGGTGTGGCGTCGGTGATCGCGCCGGCCTACATCGCGGAGATCTCCCCACCGCGGATCCGCGGCCGGCTGGGCTCGCTGCAGCAGCTCGCGATCGTCACCGGCATCTTCGTCTCCCTGCTCGTCGACTTCCTCCTCGCGCGAATCGCCGGCAGCTCGAGCGCGATGCTGTGGTTCGGGATGGAAGCCTGGCGCTGGATGTTCATGATGATGGCCGTCCCGGCGATCGTGTACGGCGCGCTGTCGTTCACCATTCCCGAGTCGCCGCGGTTCCTCGTCGCCCAGGGACAACCCGAGAAAGCGCAGCGCGTGCTCGCCCGGGTGCTCGGCGTCGGCGCCCAGGAAACCGTCGAGCGGATCCAGCAGAGCCTCGCCACCGACCGCAAGCGGTCGATGCGCGACCTGCGCTCGCCGCGTGGCGGAATCTTCCCGATCGTCTGGGTCGGCATCGGCCTGGCGGTCTTCCAGCAGTTCGTCGGCATCAACGTGATCTTCTACTACTCGAACGTGCTGTGGGAGGCGGTCGGCTTCACCGAGTCGAGCTCGTTCGTGATCACGGTGCTCACGTCGGTCACCAACATCCTGACCACCCTGATCGCCATCGCCGCCGTCGACAAGGCCGGCCGCAAGCCGCTGCTGATGATCGGCTCCACCGGCATGTTCGTCTCGCTGGCGGTGATGGCCTACATCTTCCAGACGGCGCCTCTGAAGAACGGCGCCCCGGTCCTCGAGGGCGCGGCCGGCCCGGTCGCGCTGGCCGCCGCCAACATCTTCGTCATCGCGTTCGGCATGTCGTGGGGCCCGGTCATGTGGATCATGCTCGGCGAGATGTTCCCGAACCGGCTGCGCGGTGCGGCGCTCGCCGTCGCCGGCTTCGCGCAGTGGGCCGCCAACTGGATCGTCACCGTGTCGTTCCCGATCCTGAAGGACATCAGCCTCGGCCTCGCCTACGGCCTGTACGCGCTGTGCGCGCTGCTCTCGCTGCTGTTCGTCTGGCGGTTCGTGCACGAGACCAAGGGGCTGGCGCTCGAGGACATGGAGGACGGGTTCGTCCCCGCCGGCCACTGAGCCGTTCTGCGGGGCAGCCGGTGACGCTCCGGGGCGCGCAGCGTTCGTGGCTGCCCCGCAGATCACCGTCCGCTAGGGCTTCGGCGCGTTGAAGGCGGCGACGCGGTCGCGATAGAACTCGCTGGCCGCCGCCCGACGCACGAGATCGCCGAGGTCGACCTCCGGCGCGCCGGCGACCGGCTGGTCGATGACGAGCTTCGCCGCCTCGATCGTGAGCGCCGACCGGTCGATCAGCAGCGCCACCAGCGACTGGACGGCGGCGTCGAGCCGGTCCTCGGGCAGGACGTCGTGCGCCAGACCGATCCGGGCGGCGTGCGCGGCGTCCATCAGCTGCGACGTGAACAGCACGTGCTTGGCCCACGCGGGGCCGACGATCGCGGCCAGCCGCCGCGTCGAGGCGGCGCTGTAGACCAGCCCGAGCTTCGACGCGGTGATCCCGCAGCGGACGGTCTCGCTCATCAGCCGGAAGTCGCACGCCAGCGCGAGCTCGAGACCGCCGCCGATCGTCGATCCGCGCAGCGCGGCGATCGTGGGGACCGCCAGGCCGGCGAGCGCCGCCTCCGCCGAGTCGACGAGCGCGCGGTAGCGCTCGGCCGCCTGCGGCGTCCCGCGGGTCCGCTCGAACTCCGCGATATCGGCACCTGCGCAGAAGTGCGCGCCGCTGCCGCGCAGCACGAGCACCCGCACGTCGTCGCGGGCGGCGATCTCGCCCAGGATCTCGGTCAGCGCCTGCCACATCCGCACCGACATCGCGTTGCGCTTGTGCGGTCGGTCGATCGTCACCGTGGCGAGCCCCGCGTCGATCGACGCGGCGAGCTCACGCACCGGGCTGCGCACCACTGCGCGGCTCTAGAAGTCCTCGACGGGATTGCGCCGGGCGGCGTCCTCGAGGAGGTTGAAGCCGAGCCAGCCCGCGCTGCCCAGGAGGCAGGCGATCAGGAAGGTCGAGCCGAGCGTGCTGTCGACGTACAGCGCCGTCAGCGCGAGCGGGAGGTTCAGCAGCGCCGCCAGCCAGGGAGCCGAGAGGCTGCCGAGGTGCCCGATCACCGTCATCGCGATCGCCAGGAGGGCGACGAAGAACGGGATCCAGAACAGGTAGTACGTGTTGACGAAGAAGTCCGAATGCGCCGCGATGGCGAGGTACGCGTACACCCCCGCCACCATCAGCTGGGTGGCCCCGATCAGATACAGCGCGCGCTGGGTGCCGGCGCCGTGCCGGTCACTGCTCGGGAGCGCCGGCCAGTGTGCCCGCGGGAGGGGAATGCGACGGGACAGCGGACGCGTGGAGACCATGGCGAGACCTTCGAAGCCGGGGAAGAGCTACGGATGCAGTGCGCCTAGAATACGGCCGCCGTCCCGAAGATCACAACTGTTTCAACAGCCCCAACAGTCACAATTGCAACACGTCGTGACACCGCGCGGTGGGCGCCGTAGGGCGCCCTGTGTGAGCACTCTCGCGCCGTTTGCGCATACGCACGCGAACCTCTCAGGCTTATTGTGGATAGACCAGGTGTCATCCCAAAACTCCAAGGAGCACGAGACGTGACTTCGCCAGATTTCCCCGCCCTGCAGGACGCCCCGACCAAGCACAAGGAGCTCCTTGCCTGGGTCGCCGAGGTCGCCAAGCTGACGCAGCCCAAGGACATTCGCTGGGTCGATGGTTCCGATGCGGAGTGGAAGCAGATCACCGACGCGCTCGTCGAGGCCGGCACCATCGTGCGGCTCAACGAGGAGCTTCGCCCCAACTCCTTCTGGGCGATGTCCGACCCGTCCGACGTGGCGCGCGTCGAGGACCAGACCTTCATCTGCTCCGAGAAGGAGGAGGACGCGGGCCCGACCAACAACTGGATGGACCCGGAGAAGATGAAGGAGACCATGAGCGGTCTCTACGCGGGCTGCATGCGCGGCCGCACGATGTACGTCGTGCCGTTCTGCATGGGGCCGATCGACGCCGACGACCCGAAGTTCGGCGTCGAGATCACCGACTCCGAGTACGTCGTCCTCTCGATGCGCATCATGTGCCGCACCGGCCAGAACGTCCTGGACGCCATGGGCTCCGACAAGGCGTTCGTGAAGTGCCTGCACTCGGTCGGCGCCCCGCTGGCCGACGGCCAGGAGGACGTCTCGTGGCCGTGCAACACCACCAAGTACATCAGCCACTTCCCCGAGACCCGTGAGATCTGGTCGTTCGGCTCCGGCTACGGCGGCAACGCGCTGCTGGGCAAGAAGTGCTACGCGCTGCGCATCGGGTCGGTCCTCGGCCGGGACGAGGGCTGGATGGCCGAGCACATGCTCATCCTCAAGCTGACCTCGCCCGAGGGCAAGGTCCACTACATCACCGGCGCGTTCCCGTCGGCGTGCGGCAAGACCAACCTGGCGATGCTCGAGCCCACGGTCGAGGGCTGGAAGGTCGAGACGCTGGGCGACGACATCGCCTGGCTGCGCTTCGGCGAGGACGGCCGGCTGTACGCCGTCAACCCCGAGTTCGGCTTCTTCGGCGTCGCCCCGGGCACCTCGTACCAGACCAACCCCAACGCGATGCGCACGATGGACGCCGGCAACTCGGTCTTCACGAACGTGGCGCGCACCGACGACGGCGACGTGTGGTGGGAGGGCATGACCGAGGAGAAGCCCGCGCACCTGATCGACTGGCACGGCAACGATTGGACGCCGGACTCCGATCGGCTGTCCTCGCACCCCAACAGCCGCTTCTGCACGCCGATCGAGCAGTGCCCGGTGCTGGCCCCCGAGTACAACAGCGAGCCCAACGGCGTGCCGATCTCGGCGATCATCTTCGGCGGCCGCCGCAAGACCACGATCCCGCTGGTGACCGAGTCGCGCGACTGGCAGCACGGCGTGTTCATGGGCGCGACGACGTCGTCGGAGACCACGGCCGCCGCGACCGGCGCGGTCGGCGTCGTCCGCCGCGACCCGATGGCGATGCTGCCGTTCATCGGCTACAACGCCGGCGACTACATCAACCACTGGATCGAGATGGGCAAGAAGTCCGATGCGGCGAAGATGCCGCGGATCTTCTACGTCAACTGGTTCCGTCGTGACGAGGACGGCGGGTTCCTGTGGCCCGGGTTCGGCGACAACAGCCGCGTCCTGAAGTGGATCATCGAGCGCCTCGAGGGCACCGCGGACGCGGTCGACACCCCGATCGGCCTCGTGCCGGCCGAGGGCGCGCTCGACACCGAGGGGCTCAACATCGACGCCGAGCAGCTCGCCAAGGCGTCGGCGGTCAACGTCGACGAATGGCAGGCGGAGGTGCCGCTCATCGAGGAGTGGTTCGCCAAGCTCGGCGACCGGCTGCCGTCGACCATGCACGACGAGCTGGACACCCTGAAGACCAACCTCGAGAACGCCAAGTAGCACGCAGCACGACGACCGCGGCCCGTCACCGGAAGGTGACGGGCCGCGGTCGTTGTGCCCCTGCCCCTCGCGCGCCTGCCCGGCAGGCCGCTCGATGAGCCGGGCCTACCGGTGCGCCACCCAGTCCTGCCGGCCGATCTCGACGAGGCGGCGCAGGAACGCCATGCCGCCGGCGCGTTCGGCGTCGCTGAGCTGGTCCACCCAGCGCACCTCCCGCCGGTTGTGCGCGCGGAAGACCTCCTCGAGCCGTTCCCGCCCGGCGTCGGTGAGCTCGAGCACCCGCCCCCGGGCGTCGCCGGCGAGGTCGGACCGGGTCAGCGAACCCTGCTTCTGCAGCGTGTTCGCCAACGACGTCACCGCCGGCTTGCTCATGCCCGTGCGGCTGGCCGCGGCACGCAGCTCGAGCGGGCCGTCGACCCACAGGGTGAAGCACAACCGGAACGCCGACCAGCTCCAACCGGCGGGCCGGTGGACGGTCGACTCGATGTCGTAGACGATCGCGTTGGACACTCGATACAGCAGCAGGACCAGCTGCATGGCGTCGATGTCGACGTGCGCCATGCGTTCCTGGATGGCCGTGCGCGCATCGGCGATCAGCGACAGGGAGGCGCCCGGCTGCTCGGGGCTCGGATCGTGCGGCATGGCGACCTCCTCGTCCGGACCCTTTACAGACCCGGTGTCGAGTCCTACACTACCTTAAACGTTAAACCTTTAATGACCCATCTAGGGGGCATCACATGGCCAAGGCATTCGCCTCCAGCGCCGATCTGGGACAGAAGACCGAGTCACTGGAGGTTCTCGCCGACGGCGTGTACGCGCTGACGGCCGAGGGTGATCCGAACATGGGCGCGATCGAGGCGGAGGACTTCGTCGTCGCGTTCGAGTCGCGGGCCACTCCCAAGGCGACCCGGGACTGGCTGGAGCAGCTGCGCGAGCACACCGACAAGCCGGTGCGCTACTGCGTGCTGAGCCACTACCACGCGGTGCGGGTGCTGGGCGCGTCGGCGTACGACGCGGAGTCGATCATCACGCACGAGACGACGCGTCGGCTGATCGACGAGCGCGGGCAGGCCGACTGGGACAGCGAGTACGGCCGGATGCCGCGGTTGTTCCGCGAGCCGGAGACGATCCCGGGCCTGACGCATCCGGACCTGACGTTCACCGAGTCGCTGGTCATCCCGTTGGGCGGGGACCGCGGCGACCTCGAGCTGCATTACTGCGGCCGCGGGCACACCGCCGGTGACGTCATCGCCTGGGTACCCAAGCACAGGGTGCTGTTCGCCGGCGATCTCGTCGAGGCGCAGGCCGCGCTGTACACCGGCGACGCGTTCCACTTCGACTGGGCGGACGCGACCCTCGAGCGGGTGAAGTCGTTCGGGGCCGAGGCGCTGGTCGGCGGCCGGGGCGCGGTCGCGCTCGGCCGGGACGCGACGGACGCCGCGATCGAGCAGACCCGGCGGTTCCTGCGCGGCATGATCGAGAACGTCGGTGCCGTGCACGGCCGCGGCGGCTCGCTGAAGGAGGCGTTCGACGCGACGCACGCCGCCCTGGCCCCGGACTTCGGCCAGTGGCCGATCTTCGAGCACTGCCTGCCGTTCGACGTCAAGCGGCTCTGGGACGAGTACGACGGCAAGGACTGGCCGGAGATCTGGACGGCCGAGCTCGACCGGCAGGTCTGGGACCAGCTGCAGGACTGAGTG
Source organism: Cumulibacter manganitolerans (assembly GCF_009602465.1). Lineage (NCBI taxonomy): Bacteria > Bacillati > Actinomycetota > Actinomycetes > Geodermatophilales > Geodermatophilaceae > Cumulibacter > Cumulibacter manganitolerans. The sequence continues at coordinate 6,729 of NZ_WBKP01000015.1, forward strand.
ATGACCATCCCGCTCGACGTCCCCCGGCACGAGGGCCACGCCGACCTTCCGGTCGCCGTCGTCGGCGCCGGGCCCGGCGGCCAGACCGCCGCCCTCGCGCTGGCCCGCTGGGGCCTGGACGTCCGGTTCTTCGACAAGCGGGCCGAGCGCGACCCGATCGGGTCGAAGGCGATCTGCCAGGCGCGCGACGTCCTCGACGTGTGGGGATCCCTCGGCGCCGGCACCGTGCTCGCGGACGAAGGGGTCACCTGGACCACCGCCCGCACCTACTACCGCGGGCGCGAGATCGACTCCTGGCGGTTCGCCGACTCCGGCCGGTCGCCGTACCCGCCGTTCGTGAACATCTCCCAGCAGCGCACCGAGGAGGTGCTCGACGACTGCCTGGCGCGGCTGGGCGTGCGCTGCCGCTGGGGCGTGCGCATCGAGGAGGTCACCCAGGACGCCGCCGGGGTGACGCTGCGGATCGACGGCGAGCCGCAGCGGTTCAGCCACGCGGTCTTCGCGACCGGCGCCCGGGGCGTGATCCGGGAGGTGCTCGGGCTGGCGTTCGAGGGACGGACCTTCGACGACGCGTTCCTCATCTGCGACATCGAGGCGACGCTGCCCGGGTGGGAGACCGAGCGGCGCTTCCACTTCGACCCGGAGTGGAATCCCGGCCGCCAGGTGCTCATCCACGCGTGCCCCGGCTCGCAGTACCGGATCGACTGGCAGGTCCCCGAGGACTACGACCTCGTCGAGGACGAGCGCACCGGCGGCCTCGATCGCCGCATCCGGCAGATCATCGGCGAGCACACGCCCTACCGCATCGTCTGGAAGTCGGTCTACCGCTTCCAGTCCCGGCACGTCGAGCAGATGGCCGTCGGACGGATCCTGCTGGCCGGGGACGTCGCGCACCTGGTCGCGCCGTTCGGCGCGCGCGGGCTGAACACCGGCGTCCTCGACGCCGACAACCTCGGCTGGAAGATCGCCTTCGACGCCTACGGCTGGGGCGGTCCCGGGCTGATCGACTCCTACTCGGTGGAGCGGGTCGCCGCCGCGCGCGAGAACGCCGAGGTCGTGGACGCGACGATGGCCGTGCTCGTCCCGCAGGACGACGCGGCGCGCGCCCGCCGGACGGCGCTCCTGGAGGCGGCCGCGTCCGGGTCGGGAGCGCCGATCGACTCCGGCCGGTTCGCCGAGCCGTTCTGGTACGTCGACTCGCCGCTGACCACCCCCGACGAGAGCCGGCCGTTCGCCGGACGCCCGCCCAAGGGCACGGTGCCGCCGCCCGGCCCGGGCATCATGCTCCCCGACGTCCGGCTCGCCGACGGCTCCCGGCTGCGCGACGCGGCGCGGCTCGCCATCACGGTGATCGGTCCGCGGGAGGTCGCGACCGACGTGCGCTGTCCGGTGGCCCACATCCCCGCGACCGGCCTCGGCGACGAGGCGCGCACGGCACTCGGGTACCGCGACGGCGAGTGGTGGGTGCTCCGACCCGACTGCTACGTCGCGGGCATCGCGACCGCCCCCGGGCAGGTCGCGCCCGTCATCCGCAAGACCCTCGGTTTCTGACACAGGAGGCTACGTCATGGCTTACTACCGCGCCGTCGGCGACATCCCGCACAAGCGGCACACCCAGCACCGCGACGAGAACGGCCGGCTCTACTTCGAGGAGCTGATGGGCGAGGAGGGCTTCAGCTCCGACTCGTCACTGCTCTACCACCGCTACATCCCGTCGACCATCACCGACGCGCGTCCCTGGGAGCTCGGCACGCACAAGACGATGCCGAACCATCCGCTCAAGCCGCTGCACCTGAAGCTGCACAGCCTGTTCACCGACGAGGAGGCCGACAGCATCGACGCCGTACGCGGACGCCGGCTCGTGCTCGGCAACGGCGACGTGCGCATCTACTACGCGATGTCCTCCATCCCGTCGCCGGTCTACCGCAACAGCGTCGGCGACGAGCTCGTCTACATCGAGGCCGGGTCCGGCCGGCTCGAGACCGTCTTCGGCGAGATCGACTACCGGACCGGGGACTACATCGTCATCCCGCGGGCCACGAACCATCGTTACGTCCCGGCCGAGCGGACCCGGTTCTACATCATGGAGGCCAACAGCCATATCGTTCCGGCGCACCGGTACCTCTCGAAGTACGGGCAGCTGCTGGAGCACTCGCCGTTCTGCGAGCGGGACCTCACCGGTCCCAGCGAGACGCTGCTGAAGGACGAGGAGAACGTCGAGATCTACGTCAAGCACCGCACCGCCGACGGCATCGTCGGCACGGTGTTCACGACGCCGTACAGCCCCTTCGACGTCGTGGGGTGGGACGGCTGCCTGTACCCGTACACCTTCAATATCAGCGACTACGAGCCGATCACCGGTCGGGTGCACCAGCCGCCGCCGGCCCACCAGGTCTTCGAGGGCGCCAACTTCGTGGTGTGCAACTTCGTGCCGCGCAAGGTCGACTACCACCCGCTGTCGATCCCGGTCCCGTACTACCACTCCAACGTCGACTCCGACGAGGTCATGTTCTACTGCGGCGGCAACTACGAGGCACGCAAGGGATCCGGCATCGGCAACGGCTCGATCTCGCTGCACCCGGGCGGGCACGCGCACGGACCGCAGCCCGGCGCCTACGAGCGGTCGATCGGCGCGGAGTACTTCGACGAGCTCGCGGTCATGGTCGACACGTTCCGGCCGCTGGAGATCGGCGAGGCGGGCCTGGCCGCCGACGACGAGAGCTACGCCTGGAGCTGGTCGACGAACGCCGGCGCGTGACCCCGGGAGAAGAGCGATGACCGACACCCTGCTGCACGGCCTGGTGGACGACGCGGGGCTGTTCCCGCCGACCGCACTGCCGATGCGCGATGCCCTGGCCCGCAATGCGAAGGACCGCGCGGCACGCGACCCCATGCTCACCCAACGGTTCCTGGTGCCGACCGAGCTGCTCGACGAGCTGCTCGGCCTGCTGCCGGAGGGCTCCGGAATCGAGCTGGGACTGATCCACGCCGGATCCGGCGCGGAGCTCCTCGACGCCCTGGCGCGCGCCGAGGGCCGCGTGCGCCACGTCGAGCTGAAGGGCGCCGCGGCGCTGTCCGACGTACCGGACGACCTGCCGGTGTACGTCGAGCCGCTGCGCTTCGACGCCCTGCCCGGGGTGATCGAGGCGGTGCGCTCCGCGGGGCGGATCGGGCCGACCGGCGTGAAGGTCCGGTGCGGCGGCATCCGCGCCGACCTCTTCCCGACCGTCGATCAGCTCGCCGAGGCACTGCGTGCCGTGGTGTCGGCGAGCCTGCCGATGAAGGCGACCGCCGGGCTGCACAGCGCGATCCGCAACACGAACCCCGAGACCGGTTTCGAGCACCACGGCTTCCTGAACCTGCTGACCGCCATCGACGCGGCGCTGTCCGGCGGCGACGTCGCCGCCGTGCTGGCCGAGCGCGACCCAGCCCGGGTCGCCGAGGCGATCCGCGCGATGGACGAGGACCGGCGCCGCGCCGTCCGCCACGTGCTGGTCAGCTACGGCTCGTGCAGCACGTCGTCGCCGGTGCAGCAGGCCGCCCGTCTCGGGTTGCGCCCCTGACCGAGCACGCATCCACCCCTTCCCCTGTGAGGAGCAAGACCTGATGCCCCAGAACGGCTTCGGACTGGCCAATCTGCCGTACGGCGTGTTCAGCACGCCGGACCGATCGCCCCGAGTCGGCGTCCGCTACGGCGACGGCGTGCTGGACCTCGCCGAGGCCTTCGGCGAGACCTACTTCGCGACCGCGACGTTGAACGAGCTCATGGCGCAGGGCCGGCAGGTGTGGGACCGCGAGCGCGCGCGGATCACCCGGCTGCTGTCCGAACGTGCGCCCTCGCTCGTGCCGATCGAGGACGTCACGATGCACCTGCCGATCAAGGTCGCCGACTACGTCGACTTCTACGCGTCGGAGCACCACGCGAGCAACGTCGGCCGGATCTTCCGGCCGGACGCCGAGCCGCTGCTGCCGAACTGGCGGCACCTGCCGGTCGGCTATCACGGCCGCTCGTCGACGATCGTGGTCTCCGGGACCGACATCGTCCGCCCGTCGGGCCAGACGAAGGGGCCGCAGGACGACGCTCCGACGTACGGCCCGTGCCGACGGTTGGATGTCGAGGTCGAGGTCGGCTACATCGTCGGCGTCGGCGCGCCGATGGGCGGTCGCGTGTCCGGCGCCGAGTTCGCCGACCACGTCTTCGGCTGCGTGCTGCTGAATGACTGGTCCGCGCGTGACATCCAGGCGTGGGAGTACGTGCCGCTCGGGCCGCACCTGGGCAAGTCGTTCGCGACGTCGATCAGCCCGTGGGTGGTGCCGCTCGCGGCGCTGGAGCCCGCCCGGACGGGGCCGCCGGCCCGGACCGTCCCGCTGCTTCCCTACCTGCAGGAGGGCGAGGACTGGGCGCTGCGGCTCGAGCTGGAGCTGGAGCTCAACGGCGAGACCGTCAGCCGGCCGCCGTACGACACGATGTACTTCACCGGCGCGCAGATGCTGGCCCACCTCACCGTCAACGGCGCCGCGCTGTCCACCGGCGACCTGTACGGGTCGGGGACGGTCAGCGGCCCCGAGCCTGACCAGCGTGGCTCGTTCCTCGAGCTGTCGTGGGGCGGCACGGAGCCGCTCACGCTGGCCGACGGCAGCCAGCGCACCTTCCTGCAGGACGGCGACACCGCGACGATCCGCGGCACGTTCACCGGCGCCGGCGGCGAGCTGTGCTCCTTCGGAGAGGTGACCGGCCGGATCCTCCCGGCGGCCGGCTGACGGTCTGCGCCGCAGCTCGCGGCGGTGGAGTCAGCCGACTGGCGTCGGGGTCACCGGCTCCGGGCGCGGGGTGGCGGCGAGCGCCGCGGCGCGGCGCCGGGGCACCAGCAACGCGATGCACGCGCCGGCGATGGCCGCGGCGGCGCCCAGGATGAAGCACAGCCGGAAGGCCCACTCCGTCGGGACCGGCGGATAGCCGTCGGCCATCACCACGGTGCTGCCCGAGAGGACGGCGCCCATGACCGCGCCCGAGACCGTCGTGCCGATCGAGCGCATGAGGCTGTTGACGCCGACACCGGAGGCCGCCTCGGACGCCGGGACGTTGTCCATGATCAGCGACGGCATGGCCGCGTAGCCGATGCCGACCCCCGCCGACGCCACGCAGGAGGCGAGCATCAGCTGCCAGGGCGCGTGCATCAGGAACGCCGCGACGACGTACCCGCCGGCGAGCACCACCGCGCCGATGGCGAGGGTGAGCCGCCCGCCGATCCGGTCGAGCAGCCGGGAGGACACCGGCGCGAACAGCATCATCACGATGCCGCCCGGCGCCATCCACAGCCCGGCCTGCAGGATCGATTGCCCCAGCCCGTACCCGGTCGCCGCCGGCATCTCCAGCAGCTGGGGGACGACGATGGCCTGGGCCATCATGCCGAAGCCGATCAGCAACGCGGCGAGGTTGGTCATCAGCACGGGGCGGCGGGCGCTGACCCGGAGGTCGACCAGCGGGTCGTGGTGGCGCACCTCGTACCGCGCCCACAGGGCCAGCACCGCGGCGCCGCCGATGATCGCGCCGAGGGTGCTCGGCTCGCCCCAGCCCCACGACGACCCCTTCGACACGCCCACGAGAAAGGCGACGAGGCCGACGGCGAGGCCGAGCGCACCGACGATGTCGAAGGACGCCGGATGCTCGTCGCGGACGTGCGGGATGACGACCAGCGTCAGCCCCGCGACGATCGCGGCGAGCACCGCCGACAGCCAGAACAGCATGTGCCAGTCGTAGTTCTGCGCGATGAGCGCCGACAGCGGCAGGCCGATCGCGCCGCCGACGCCGAGGGTCGCCGACACGGCGGCGATGGCGGTGGAGGCCAGCCGCGGCGGGGTGACCTCGCGGACGAGGGCGATCGCCACCGGGATGAAGCCCATCGCCAGGCCCTGCAGCACGCGGCCGCCGAGCATCGGCAGCAGGTTGTCGGAGACCGCGCACAGCAGGGACCCCACCACCAGGACCCCGGCCGAGATCACCAGCACCGGCTTCTTGCCGAAGATGTCGGCGAGCCGGCCGGTCACCGGCATGGCGACGCCGCCGGCCAGCAGGGTGGCCGTGACCACCCAGGACGCGTTCGAGGCCGTGGTGCCCAGCAGGGCGGGCAGCTCGGACTGGATGGGGATGACCAGCGACTGCATGAGCGAGGCGCAGAGGCTGCCGAAGCAGAGCGCTGCGACGATCAGCCCGGGCGGTACGGAGGTGCGCGGCACGCTGCCGCCGGGAACGGTGCTCACAGAGCGTTCTCCTCGAATCGAGAGGATATGTAGCTTACATATCCGCGGTATGTAAACTACATACCCATGAACGCCGAGGTCAACGCGGGACGCCGCCGAGAGACCAGTGACACAGTGCCGCGCGGGCTGCCCCCGGAACGCGAGCTGGCCGCGCTGGTGCTGAAGATGGACGCCGCACGACGGGTCGTGGAGCAGAATGCGCGGCTCGGGACCGCCGATATGCGGCTGCTGTGGATGCTCGCCGACGGCCGGGCCCGCACGCTGCGCGAGATCGGCGACGAGCTCTGCCTGGAGCAGTCGACGGTCAACCGCCAGGTCAACGCGGCCCTGCGGGCCGGGCTGCTCGAGCGGATCCGGGCCGCCGAGCAGCCGGCCGCGCTGATCGCCCCGACCGCCGTCGGACGGACGGCCTTCGAGACGGAGGTCGCGGCGATCCTCGGCTACTTCGAGGACGGGCTGGCCGCGCTCGGGGAGCGTCGCGGCGAGTTCCTCGCGCTCCTCCGCGGCTTCGTCGACGCGTACGACGAGCGGGTGCGGCGAGCGACCGGCCGGCCCGGCTAGGGCCTACTCCTCGTCGAGGGTGCGCAGGAAGGCCTCGGCCTCCGCGGCGATCTCGTCGGCCGTCGGCAGGTCGGTCTCCACCTCGGCGGCCGGCAGCGAACGGCGCTCCTGGGCACCGGCGTACGCGTCGTACTGCTGCTCGAGCGCCGCGACGACCTCGGCGACGTCCTCGCGACCGCTGAGCTCCTCGCGCAGGCCCGCCTCGGCCTGGGCCGCCGCCTGCGCGAGCTCCCGGCGATCGATCCGCAGGCCGGTCGCTCCGGCGATGCGGTCCAGCGCGACGACGGAGGCCTGCGGCATCGGCATCTGCGCGAGGTAGTGCGGCACGTGCACCGAGTAGCCGATGGCGTCCTTGCCGGCCTTGCCCAGCCGCAGCTCGATCAAGCCCTCCAGGCTGCCGGGCACCATGACCTTGCCGAACGGGCTCTGCGCACCGCCGGTCAGGCTGGGGTCCGTGGCGTGCGCGGTGACCCCGATCGGACGGGTGTGCGGCACGCCCATCGGGATCCCGTGCGCGAGCACCGTCAGCGTGACGCCGAGCTCGTCGCCGATCCGCTGCACCGCGGCCACCACCTTCTCCCACTGGTAGTCGGGCTCGACGCCGGTGAGCATCAGGAACGGCGTGCCGTCGAGGTCGTAGACGCGGTGCAGCTCCAGCGAGGGGGCGGCGTACGACGTGTACCGGTCGCTCTCGAAGGTGAGCATCGGACGCCGGCTGCGGTAGTCGATCAGCCCGTCGACATCGAAGCTCGCGATGACCTCGTGGTCGTGCCGGCTCAGGATGTGCTCGACGAGCAGCCGCTGGGTGTGGCCGGCGTCGACGAACCCACCGAGCGCGATGAGCATGACCGACGCCTGGGCATCCTCGGGCGCCAGCCCGTCGCGGTAGCTGTAGATGTCATTTGTCTGCATGAGCGGTCCCTCTGCCGTCGTGGGGAAGGTTGTTCACGCTTCAACGTCCGGCCGGCGCGGACTATTCCGCGCGCAGCTCCGCCGGCACCGACGCCCGCAGCGCCTCGCGCACGGCGCGGATCGCGGGATGGCCGGCGCTGCCTCGGCGTACCGCCGTGACGACCCGCCTGCGCAGCGGCTTGCCGGGGATCGGGAACAACGCCGCCTTCGGCTGGTGGACCAGCCACATCAGGTCCGGCACCACGGCGACGGCGTGCCCGGACTCGACCATCCGCAGCTGCGAGAGCACGTCGACCGACTCGTAGCGCGTATCCGGCATGAAGCCTGCGCGCAGGCACAGGTTCTCCACCCAGGTGCGCGGCGACTCGGGCTTCGGGTCGAGGATCCACGGCTGGTCGGCGAGCAGCGCGAGGTCGCGGATCGTCGTCCGCCCGGACCACGCCTCGCGCACCCGTCCGGCGAGGTGCGGTGGAACCGCGACCGACATGCCGTCGCGGCAGAGCTCCTGGAAGGACAGGCCGGGCGGCGTCGGCAGCGGCTCACCGGGATACTCCTCGCGCAGCGCGAGGTCGACGTCGTGGGTGAGCAGCATCTCGGCGCCGATCGACGGCTCGCGCTCCTCGACCTCGACGCGCAGCTTGGGGTGGGCCGTCTGCAGCGCCTCGAGCGCGTCGGGCAGCAGCGCGTGCAGCGCGCTCTGGAACATCGCGATCCGGACCCGGCCGGAGACCTCGTCGCGTGAGCGGGCGAGGTCGGCCTCCGCCTCGTCGAGCTGGTCCATGATGATGTCGGCATGACCGACGAGCACCTCGCCCTGCCGGGTGAGGCGGACCCGGCGCCCGACCCGCTCGAGCAGCGGCACACCGGCCTCGCGCTCGAGGACGGCGAGCTGCTGGGAGACGGCCGACGGCGTGTAGCTCAGCGCCTGCGCCACGGCCGAGATGGTGCCGCGCAGCCGCAGCTCGCGCAGCAGCCGCAACCGGTGCACGTCGAGCATCCGCCGGCCCCTTCCTCGATGTTTCACAAATCCTAAATGAAAGGGCCTAGAAACATTCGCTGGAATACATCGCTGCGGCGGCGCAGACTGGATGCCATGACCAGCGCCACGCGACCGGCGGCGTCCCCGACCACGACGTCCCCCGGCGGGGCCACCCGGCCGCGCGCGGGGCTGCTGCCGGTGCTGCTGGTGATGGGCTCGATCGTCTCGCTGCAGGTCGGCTCGGGCTACGCCACCACGCTGTTCGACCGGGCCGGGTCGACCGGCGTCACCACGCTGCGGCTCGGGCTGGCCGCGCTCGTCATGCTGCTGGTCACCCGCCCGCGGCTGCGGTCGTGGTCGCGCCCGCAGTGGCGGGTCGTGCTGATGTTCGGGCTGTCGCTGGCCCTCATGAACAGCTTCTTCTACGCCGCCATCGCGCGCATCCCGTTCGGCATCGCGCTGGCCTTCGAGTTCCTCGGGCCCCTCGGGCTCGCCGCGGCGCTGTCGCGCCGGCCCCGCGACTTCCTCTGGGTCGCGCTCGCGCTCGCCGGCGTGGCCACCATCGGGGTGCACAACGCCGACGCCGGATCGCTGGATCTGCTCGGTGTCCTGTTCGCGCTGCTCGCGGCGTCCGCCTGGGCCGCGTACATCGTGCTGGGGGCGCGGGTGTCGACCGTCGTACCGGGCCACCAAGGGCTCGCCGCCGCGCTCGCCACGGCCGCGGTCATGCTGCTGCCGTTCGGCATCGTGACCTCGGGCGGCGCGGTGCTCAGCCTCGGGCTGCTGCTGCCCGGTCTCGCCGTGGCGCTCTTCTCCTCGGTGCTGCCGTACACCTTCGAGATGCAGGCGCTGAAGACGATGCCCAAGAAGATGTTCTCGATCCTGCTGGCGCTCGAGCCCGCGGCCGGCGTCCTCACCGGGGCGCTCATGCTCGGCCAGCACCTGGACCCGCTGACCATCGCGGCGATCGGTGTCGTCGTCGTGGCCGGCATCGGCGCCACCCTCGGGCGCCCCGACCGGCCGGCGCGCCGGGGGCTGCGCCGCCGCCGGGCCAACCCCGGCGACGCCGTCCTCACCTGACGGCCTTCGGCGCGGGGGCGCCGAAGCGGGCTCTGTCGGCAAGAGCGGGGAAGTTTCCCCGCTTTCGCCGTCGAACCCCGCTTTCGGTAGGGGCCGCCTTCGTCGCGGCGCCCCGTCCAGAGGCTAGGGGCAGCTGGTCTCGGTCAGGCCGGCGTCCGCGCTGCCCGCGTACGCCTTGAACTGCACGCCCTGCTGCTGCAGGGTCTTGCCGGCGGCGCAGGCCTCCTGGATCGAGGTGTACGGACCCAGGGCCAGCACGACCTCGTCGCGGACGTCGGAGTTCGCCACGCAGCCGGCCGGGATGGTCGAGAGCTTGCTGCCGGGGAACTTGGCCTCCGCGGCCTTGGGATCGGCGAGCAGCTGCTCGGTCGACTCGCCGGTCTGGACCATCACGTACGAGGACCCCATGCAGAGCACCTGGGGAAGCGACTCGGCGTTCACCGGCGTCGGCTTCGCCGACGTGGACGCCGTCGCCGCCGCCGAGCTCGAGGCCGCGGAGCCGCCCTTCGGTTCGTCGCCGCCGCTCGCGAGCGCGACGACCAGCCAGATGATCAGCCCGAGGACGACGACCCCGGCGACCGCGATCATCCAGCCCGGCACCCGGAACGACGAGCCGGTGGCGGCGTGCCGTCGGCGCTCGGCGGGCGCCGCGGACGCCTCGTCGTCGCGCTGCGCGTCACCCGGCGCGTCGCCGGGCACGGGATCGGACCCCGCGAGCGGGACGCCGTCGGCGGGTGGGTCGCCGTCCAGCGGAGTCGATCCCGCCACCGGGACGCCGTCGACCGGTACGTCGGCACCGAGCGTCGGATCGGCCGGTCGGACGTCGGCGGCCGATCCGGGCCCGCTCTCGCCGTCCGGCTGGGCGGGCAGATCGCCGCTCGGCGGACCCGCGTGCCGGCCCCGTCGCGAGGAGGAGTCGGACGGCGCCGCCGGGGCGGTCTCCTCGTCGTCCGGTGCGGCGTGGCGGCCGAGCCGTTCGCGCGCGGAGTCCGTGTCCGACGGATCGCCCTGCCCCGGCTCGCCAGGTCCTGTCATCGGTGATGGCCTCCCGTGTGCCAGACGACTTCTGCTGAGCCTCCACGGTACCGTGCCGGGGCAGCCGTGCCCGGACGCCGCCGCCGCACCACCGCCGCGCGGACGGCGACCATCGGCTAGCGTGTTTTCGTGGTGATCGCGTGCTAGGCCCCTACCGCGAGGTCCTGCGCACCCCGCGCACCGGCGTCATGGAGCTGTTCGGTTTCATCGGTCGCCTGCCGCTGTCGATGGTCGGTCTCGGTTCGGTCTTCCTCGTCGTCGGCGCGTACCCCGGCTCGTCGTACGGCCTCGGTGGCACGGTGGCCGCCGTCGGCGCCGTCGCCACCGCCTTCCTGGGCCCGGTCCTCGGCCGGCTGGCCGACCGGTTCGGGCAGCGCAAGGTCCTCATCCCGGTGGTCATCCTCTTCGGCTCCGGTGCCGCCATGTTCATCGTCGCGGTGCAGAATCACGCCCCCACCTGGGTGCTGTACGTCGCGGCGGCCATCGCGGGCGGGTTCATCCCGCCGGTCGGCTCGATGCTGCGCGCCCGCTGGTCCTATCTCCTGGAGGGCTCCACCCGGCTGCCGACCGCGCTGGCGATGGAGTCGGTGATCGAGGAGCTCTGCTTCATCCTGGGCCCGGTCCTGGTGACGTTCCTGTCGACGACCGGTCACGCGCCGCTCGGCATGACGGTGGCGGCGGGGCTGGCGGTCGTCGGCAGCGTGCTGCTGGCCTCGCAGACGGCGACCGAGCCGCCCCCGGGCCGCGACGAGGTCCCGCACGGCACCCGCTCGCCGATCCGCATCCCCGGGCTGATGATCCTGTGCGTCGTCGGGCTGGCCATGGGCGTCGTGCTCGGCACGTTCGAGCTGGTGCTCACGGCGTACGCCAGGACGCAGGGCCACAGCGAGATGGCCGGCGTGCTGATCGCCGCGCTCGCCATCGGCTCGATGGTGGCCGGGATCGTGTGGGGCACCATCGACTGGCTGGCGCCGCTGAACCGGCGCCTCGCCCTGCTGCTGTCGGCGCTCACCGTAGCCACCCTCCCCACGCTGATCATCCCGAACGTCTGGTTGATGGCGGTGTTCGTCGCGCTGTGCGGCGTCGCGGTCTCTCCCACGCTGATCACGTCGTTCACGATCTGCGAGATCATCGTGCCCCGCGAGCAGACCAACGAGGGGTTCACCTGGATCGGCACGATGATCGCGCTCGGCGTGGCCGTGGGGACCTCGATGTCCGGCCTGGCGACCGACAGGTACTCCGCGAACCTGGCCTTCGGAGTCGCCACTACCGCTGCCGGCCTCACGGCGCTCGTCGTGTGGGCCGGACGGCGGCACCTGCAGCCGCGCGGCCGGCACGTCACCGCGGACGCGTCGTACGGCTATCCAGAGCTCGACGTCTAGAGATACGGAGTCCCACCATGATCGTCGCCTTCTCGCTGTCACCCATGTCGACCGACCCCGACGGGTCGGTCACCGACGCCGTCGCCGCCGCGGTACGCGTCGTGCGCGAGAGCGGACTGCCGTGCGAGACCAATGCGATGTTCACCAACATCGAAGGTGAGTGGGACGAGGTGATGGCCGTCGTCAAGCGCGCCGTGGACGTCGTCACCGCCGCCTCGCCCCGGGTCGGCCTGGTGCTCAAGGCGGACATCCGCCCGGGCTACACCGGGCAGCTCACCGCGAAGGTCGACCGGATCGACCGCGCGCTCGAGGAGTAGCGGCTACCGGCTGCCGGCCCGCGTCGCCGGCATCCGCTCGTCGCCGGCCGAGCGCCGCAGGATCGCTCGGCCGGGGCCACCGAGGAGCGCCGCGATGACCAGGGCGACGACGCCGTGCACGACGATGGTCGATCCCTTCTCGAGCGACTCCTTGCCGGCGATCAGCGCGAAGATGGTCGGCACCATGAACCCGAAGTACACGACGATGTAGAACATCGACACGAGCGCGCCGCGCCGGTCGGGCGGCGCGAGGAGGTCGGAGACCATCAGCCCGCCGGTCATCGCCAGGCCGCCGGAGAAGCCGATCAGCAGGGACGCCGGGACGAGCCACGGCCATCCGCCGGGCAGCACCGAGAAGTAGCCGCAGAAGCAGCCGAGCGCGCACAGCAGCCCGGCCAGCCAGCCGGACGTCGTGGCACCCCACCGGCGGGCGTAGATCGCCGCGAGCGCGGCGCTGCCCTGCACGAAGAACAGCGAGACCCCGGCGAGCACGTAGATGACCGTCACGCCGGTCTTGGCGATCTGCAGCGGGAAGATGGTCAGCGCCAGCATCGCGGGGGTGTACACCAGCAACGCGATGGGCAGCAGGTAGACGAAGAAGCCCGCCCGCGCGGTGGCCGGCACCCCGATGCGGATCCGTCCCTCCCGACGCTCGGTCACCGTCTCGGGGACCGAGCGCAGGAGCAGCAGCGAGATCATCAGCAGCAGCGCCGGCAGCAGCATCGGGACGATCTTCGGCCAGGGCACCCACTGCACCAGCACGCCGGAGACCAGCGGTCCGCTGGCGAACCCGGCCGCCATCACTCCGCTGGCGACCATCGCGGCCCGCTGCGCGAGATGTGCGCCGGCGAGCTCGCGCAGCCACACGGTGCCGACCGTGAACACCGCGCCGGCGGTCAGGCCCTGGAGGAACCGCGCCAGGATCAGCGCGGTCTCCCCGAAGGCCGCGGCGGCCTCGACCGCACCGACCGCGCACACCACCAGGAAGACCGACGGCAGCACGACCGCCCGTCGTCCGATGCGGTCCGAGTGCGCGCCACCCAGCAGCAGCGCGGGCACCAGCCCCAGCGCGTAGACCGCGAAGAACACGGTGAGCATCGTGCCGGACAGCCGCAGGTCGTTGGTGTAGTACAGCAGCAACGGGGACACCGCCTGCGACGACATGGCGACCGCGAACAGGGTGAACGCCAACCGTGCCGTGGTCGCCGTGATGAGCCGTTCACTCTGCGCCATAAGGGGAGGCTAGTGGATCACGCCGCCGGGCTCGTAAATTGGCGGTGAGGTGTGCTAGATGCCCGCGGGCCTGTGGAGCGGGCGACCCGATGAGGTCTACACTTGGCACGCATTCGAATGCAGCCTCTCGGGCGCTGCACCCCGGACCCCCCGCCGTAGGTGCCCCGTCGCCCGAGAGGCGTTTTCGATTCCTAGGCTATTTCGCATGCCTCGCGTTCACGTGATCTCCCTCGGCGGCACGATCGCCTCCACCGCTCCCCGGCCCGGATCACCCACCGGCGTCAGCCCCGGCCTGACCGGCGCCGACCTCGTGGCGGCAGTCCCGCAGCTCTCCGGGATCGCCGAGATCACGACCGAGCAGCTGGCCCAGGTCGGTTCGTCCAGCCTCACGATCGACCTCGTCGTGGACGTCGCTCGGGCCGCCGCGCGCGCGGTCGCCGACGGCGCCGACGGCGTCGTCGTCACGCAGGGCACCGACACGCTCGAGGAGACGGCGTATCTGCTGTCGCTGCTCAACGCGGCCGAGCGACCCGTCGTGGTGACCGGCGCGATGCGCAACCCCACCCTCGCGGGCGCCGACGGTCCGGCCAACCTGCTCGCCGCGGTGACCGCCGCGGCGGACGACGCTCTGGCCGGCGTCCGCGCGGTGGTCGCCTTCGCCGACGAGCTGCACGACCCGCTGTGGGTCCGCAAGGCGCACGTGGCCAGCATCGCGACGTTCACCTCGGGCCCGCAGGCCGGTCCGCTCGGCTGGGTGCACGAGGGCGCCGTCCGGCTCGGCTACCGGCCCGAGCCGGCTCCGCCGATCGCGCTGCCCGACGGTCCCGTGCCGCCGGTCGCGCTGGTCCAGGCGTCGCTCGGCGAGGACCTGCGGATCCTCGACGCGGTGCCCGGCGCCGGCTACGCGGGCGTGGTCATCGACGGCGTGGGCGGCGGGCACGTCAGCGCCGACGCCGTCGAGCGCGTCGCGGCGCTCGCCCGGCAACTGCCGGTCGTCCTGGCCTCCCGCACCGGATCGGGCCACATGCTGGCTCGCACCTACGGCTACCCCGGCAGCGAGATCGACCTGCTGTCGCGCGGCCTGCTGTCCGCCGGACCCCTGGCCGGGCGCAAGGCCCGGCTGCTGCTCGCCCTGCTGCTGGCGAACGACGCTCTCGCCACGTGGCCCTACTGACCAGGCCGGCGGCCGACCGGCGCCGCCGAGCCGGCCGGCGTCGCTGAGCCGACCGGGCCGCTGAGCCGCCCGTCGCGCCTCGGCCGACGGACCGCCGCTACCGGGACTGCTGCGCGACGGACTGCGACAGCGCCTCGCGGTGATCCGGGTGCGCGATGGCGATCAGCCGCGCGGGCCGCTCGCCGAGCGGGACGCCGCGGAGGTCGGCCACGCCGTGCTCGGTGACGAACAGGTCGGCGTCCGCGCGCGGGGTCGTCACCACGCCGTCCGCGAGCCGGGAGACGATCCGCGACACGGTCCCCTTGGCGGCCGCCGCCGGGAAGGCGATGATCGATCGGCCGCGGTCCGAGGTCATGGCCGCGCGCACGTAGTCGAGCTGGCCGCCGATGCCGCCGGCGTACGCGCCACCCATCAGCTCGGCGTTGACCTGCCCGTAGAGGTCGACCTCGATGGCCGAGTTGATCGCCCAGAAGTCGTCGAACGCCGACAGCGCCCGGACGCCGTGCGTGTGGTCCAGGCAGCGCACGCCGAGCTCGCGGTTGTCGTCCGCCCACCGGGCCAGCCGGTCGCTGCCGAAAACCAGGCCCGTCACCGTCACGCCCGGATCGATCGGCTTGCGGGCGTTGGTGACCACGCCCGCTTCGATCATGTCGAGGACGGCGTCGGTGATCATGCCGGAGTGCACGCCGAGGTCGCGCTTGCCGTGCAGCGCCGAGGCCATGGCCTCGGGGACCGCGCCGATGCCCAGCTGGATCGTCGCCGCGTCGGGCACCCGCTCGGCGATGAGCTCGGCGATCCGTCGGGCTTCGTCGCTCTGCCGCGCGGCCGGCCACTGCATCAGCGGACCGTCGCTGCGCACCACGACGTCGAGGTCGCTCCACGCCACCTGGGTGTCGCCGTGGGTGAACGGGACGTTGGGGTTCACCTCGCCGACGACCACTCGGGCGCGACGGATCACCTCCTGCAGCATGTCGCCGATCAGGCCGGTCGAGCAGACGCCGTCGCGCGGCTCGCTGAGCTGCACGAACACGACGTCGAAACGCAGCAGGCCCTGCCGGATCAGCTGGGTGACGCTGCCGAGCCGGATCGGCAGCACATCGATCGCGCCGACCTTCGACAGCCGGGAGGTCTCGCCCAGGCCGCCCAGCCCGAAGTAGCGGAAGCAGTCGGTGTGCTCGACCGTGAGCGTCCCGCCGCGCGTGACGCCGAGGAAGATGTTCAGCCGCTCGCCGTCCCCCACGATGCCGGCCCGCTGCGCGACCAGGGCGTTCGTGAGCGCGGTCGGCTCGGCCGTGCCCTGCCCCCACACCAGCGTGTCGCCCGGGCGGACGATGCCGGTCAGGTCGAGGTCGCCGGCATCGAGCTCACGGGGTTCGGTGGCGCGGTCGCGCAGCATGCAGGCCTCCAGGTCGCTCTCGCGGCGACCCAGGGTGCCGCCGGGGCCAGCCTACCCAGCAGCCGCACCGCGCACCCGCGGCGTACGTCGGTACCGATCCGCCGCCGTTTCGGTACCGAAGCACGCCGCAGGTCGCGTTTCGGCGGGCGAAAGCGGTCCCGTGTTGATGGCGCGGGGGAAATGGGACAGGATGACCCGGTGAGCATCCTCGGAACCCGCGTCCTCCGGACCGAGGACCCCCGCCTGCTGACCGGCGCCTCGACGTACACCGCGGACGTCGTCGACGACCGCCTCGCGGGCTCCCTGCACGCGCATTTCGTGCGCTCGAGCATCGCGCACGGCGAGATCGTCTCGATCGACACGACGGCCGCCCGGCAGCTCCCCGGCGTGGTCGCCGTCTACACCGCCCGCGACCTGCCGATGCTCCCGATCCCGCCGCAGCTGCGGCCCCTCGAGCGCAACATGAACCGCAACGCCCTCGCGACGGACCGGGTCCGCTTCGTCGGCGAGCCGATCGCGCTGGTCGTCGCGACCACCGAGGCGGCGGCGATGGACGCAGCGGAGTACGTCGATGCCGACATCGCGTGGCTCGACCCGATCGTCGATCCCAAGGTCGCGCGCGACGGCACCGACTACCTCTTCCCCGAGGCCGGCACCAACGTGACGGTGGCGCACGGCTTCGACGAGCCGACCGACCCGGGCCTCTTCGACGGCTGCGAGGTCGTCGTCGAGCAGGAGATCGTCAACCAGCGGCTGGCCGTCGTCCCGCTCGAGGGCCGGGCCGGCGCCTGCGTGTGGGACGACGACGGGCGGCTGACGATGTGGCTGTCCAACCAGGGCGCGCAGGCGGCGCAGGCCGAGCTGGCGATGATGCTCGGCATCGACAAGGCCAAGGTGCACGTGCTGACCCCCGACGTCGGCGGTGCTTTCGGCGCGAAGTTCCGCAGCGAGCCCGAGCACGCCGTGATCGCGTCGGCCGCGCGGGTGCTGAACCGCCCCGTGACGTGGATCGAGCACCGCACCGAGAACCTGGTCGGCATGGTGCACGGCCGCGGCCAGATCCAGACCGTCCGGATCGGCGGCGGCGCCGACGGGAAGATCAAGGCGTATTCGTTGGAGATCCTGCAGGACGCCGGGGCGTACCCGCGGATGGGCGCGATGTTGCCGATGGGCACCCGGCGCATGGCGCAGGGCTGCTACGACATCCCGGCCGTCGAGAGCCGCGCCGAGTCGGTCGTCACGAACACCTCGCCGGTGGGCGCCTACCGCGGCGCGGGGCGCCCGGAGGCCGCTGCCGCGATCGAGCGGGCGGTCGACATGTTCGCCGCGGAGATCGGCATGGACCCGGCGGAGGTGCGGCGGCGCAACTTCATCCGGCCCGGCGCCTTCCCGTTCACCGTCAAGAGCGGGGCCGTCTACGACTCCGGCGACTACGAGGGCTCGCTGCAGAAGGTGCTCGAGGTGGCGTCGTACGACCGGCTGCGCGACGAGCAGCGCCGTCGCCGGGCGGCCGGCGACCCGGTGCAGCTCGGCATCGGCCTCGCGACGTACGTCGAGATCACCATGGGCGGCGACATGGAGAACGCGACCGTCGAGCTGCACCCGGACGGCACGGTGACGGTGCTGACCGGCACCTCCCCGCACGGCCAGGGCCACGCGACGTCGTGGGCGATGATCGTCAGCGACCAGCTCGGCGTACCGGTCGAGAAGATCACCGTGCTGCACGGCGACACCGATCTGATCCCGCACGGCGGCGGCACCGGCGGCTCCCGCTCGCTGCAGCTCGGCGGCACGGCCGTGCACGCCGCCACCGAGGACCTCGTCGAGGCGATCAAGAAGCGGGCGGCCGACCTGCTGGAGGCCGACCCGCGGGACCTGCAGATCGACAAGGAGCGGCAGGCCGTGATCGTCCGCGGGGCCGCGGCGTCCGCCTCGGTGCCCCTCACGCAGCTGGCCGACGGCGACCCCCTGTCGGCGTACCGGGTGTGGAACGGCGTGGGCCCGACCTTTCCGTTCGGCGCCCACCTCGCCGTCGTGGAGGTCGACACCGACACCGGCGGCGTCCGCGTGCGCGAGATGTATACCTGCGACGACGCCGGTCGCATCCTCAACCCGATGCTGTTCGACGGGCAGCGGCACGGCGGCATCGCGCAGGGCATCTCCCAGGCGCTCTACGAGGAGTTCGTCTACGACGAGTCCGGCAACCCGCTGACCGCCTCCCTCATCGACTACACGATCCCGACGGCGGCCGACCTGCCCAGCTTCACGCTGAGCACCCAGGAGACCGAGACGACGTACAACCCGCTCGGCGCCAAGGGCATCGGCGAGGCCGGCACGATCGGCGCGACGCCCGCGGTCCAGAACGCCGTGATCGACGCGCTGTCGCCCTACGGCATCCGGCACCTCGACATGCCGCTGACCCCCGAACGCGTCTGGCGCGCGATCAGGCAGGCGCCGCCCGCCCGGCGCGCCGCGGAGGACTACACGGTCGACTAGTGGCCCCTGCGACAATCGGGACCATGGACCGCACCACCACCACGTACTTCGCCGACGTCGTGAGCAACGCGCTGCTCACCCCGCACATGCGCCGCGTCGTCCTGGAGGTGCACGGCGACTGGGCGTCGTCCGGAATCGCCGACGAGTGGGTGCGGCTGTTCTTCCCCACGCCGGCCGGCGAGCCCGCCGTGCTGCCGGTCAGCCAGGGCAAGGGATGGTCGTTCCCGGACGGCGTGCCGCGGGAGGGCCGCTGGTACTCGGTGCGGGCCGTCGAGGGGGCCCGGCTGACCATCGACGTCGTCGTCCATGAGGCCGGCGTGGCCGCGGAGTGGGCGCGCACCGCGACGCCGGGCTCACGCATCGCGATCAGCGGCCCGGACGGCCGCTACGGCGCCGAGGGGCCCGTCGACTGGGAGCTGATCGTCGCCGACATGACCGGCCTGCCCGCGGCCCTGCGGATCCTGGGCGAGCTGCCGGCGGGCCGGCGCGCGGTGGCGATCCTGGAGGTGCAGTCCGCCGACGACGAGCAGGAGGTCGTCTCCGCCGCGGACGTCGCCGTCTCGTGGGTGCACAATCCCGACCACGGCCACGCCGCCAGCCTGCTGCCGGCCGCGGTGCGCGAGGCCGCCTGGCTCCCGGGAGCGCCGTACGTCTGGATGAGCGCCGAGGCTGCCGCCACCCGCGACATCCGCTCGTTCGTGCGTCGCGAGAAGAAGGTGCCGAACGGGTACGCCGACGTCGTCGGCTACTGGAGCATCAAGCGGAACACCGCCCGGTAGCCGCGGCCGGCGCGCTCGCAGTGTCTGGCGGTGGGTTGCACCCCGCTATCGGGCCCGCAGCGGGGCACAACCCACCGCGAGAGGGTCACTGTCACGGGGCGCGGGAGTAGGCGCTCGCCCGCGCGACCTGCTCGGGCGTCGGCCGGACGCCGGTGTACAGCGCGAACTGCTCCGCGGCCTGCAAGGCGATGATCTCGGCGCCGGTGATCGTGACCAGGCCGCGCTCGGCCGCCGCGGCCAGGAACGGCGTGACCTCCGGCGTCGCGACGACGTCGAGCACCGCGGACGCCGCCGCGATCCGCTCCTCCGCGAACGGCAGCCGTCCCTCGTTGCCGCCGTCCATCCCGATCGGCGTGGCGTTGACCAGCAGGTCGACGTCGCCGAGGACGTCCTGCCGCCAGCGGAAGCCGTACTGTTGCGCCAGCGCGCGCCCGTTGGTCTCGTTGCGCGCCACCACGGTGCCGTTCGTCATGCCGTGATCGCGCAGCGCCGCGACCACCGCCTTGGCCATGCCACCGCTGCCGACCACGGCGAAGCTCATCGCCGGGTCGATCTGCTTCTGCCGCAGCAGCAGCTCGACCGCCTGGAAGTCGGTGTTGTACGCCGCCAGCCGGCCGTTGGTGTTGACGATCGTGTTGACCGCGCCGATCGCCGCCGCCGAGTCCTTCACGACGTCCACGAGCGCCAGGCAGTCCTCCTTGAACGGCATCGAGATCCCCGCGCCCCGGATGCCGAGCGCCCGGATCCCGCCGACCGCGGCCTCGATGTCGTCGGTCGTCATCGCCTTGTAGACGAAGTCCAGCCCGAGCTCGGCGTACAGGAAGTTGTGGAAGCGGGTGCCGATGTTCGACGGACGTCCGGACAGCGAGATGCACAGCCGGGTGTCCTTGCTGATCCGATTGACGCTGTCGCCCACGTGCCCTCCCGCCGCGATGGTTCTCTCGACGGTAGCGCCCGGGAGCGGGGACCGCCCGGGGCCGTCGCGCAGTGGTGCGGACCGATCGCCGGTTCGTATTCTCGTCTCATGAGCAGCGCCATCGAGATCCGCGGGCTCGTCAAGCGGTTCGGGCAGCACGTCGCCCTCGACGAGCTCGACCTGACGGTCGCGGCCGGCGAGGTGCACGGCTTCCTCGGCCCGAACGGCTCGGGCAAGTCCACCACCATCCGCGTGCTGCTGGGCCAGCTGGGCAAGGACGCCGGCGAGGTCCGCATCCTGGGCCTCGACCCCTGGTACGACGCGCCGCAGGCGCACCGGCAGATCGCCTACGTGCCGGGCGATGTGGCGCTCTGGCCCACGCTGACCGGCGGCGAGACGATCGACCTGCTCGCGCGGTTGCGCGGTGGGGTCGACGCCCGGCGGCGCGCCGAGCTGATCGATCGCTTCGACCTCGACCCGACCAAGAAGGCCCGCGCCTACAGCAAGGGCAACCGGCAGAAGGTCGCCATCATCGCGGCGTTCAGCAGACCGGCGGACCTGTTCGTGCTGGACGAGCCGACCGCCGGCCTCGACCCGCTGATGGAGAAGCACTTCCAGGACACCCTCGTCGAGGCGCGCGCCGACGGTGCCACCGTGCTGCTGTCCAGCCACATCCTCTCCGAGGTCGAGCACGCCTGCGACCAGATCTCGATCATCCGCGCCGGCAGGATCGTCGAGAGCGGCTCGATGGCCCAGCTGCGGCACCTCACCCGCACCTCCATCCACGCCGTCGTGGACGGCGACCCGCAGCGGCTCGCCGCGCTGCCCGGAATCCACGACCTGCGCATCGACGGCCGGCGCGTCGAGCTGGACGTCGACGACGCCGACCTGCAGCAGGTGGTGCGGGCGCTGTCCGATCTCGGGGTCCGCTCCCTCGAGTCGCAGCCGCCGTCGCTCGAGGAGATCTTCCTGCGGCACTACGGCGACGCGCCCGCGCCCGGGCCGGCGACCGCGAGATGACCTCGCGCACGGCGGCGCGCGCGTCGCACCCCACCCCCACGCCGGGCCCCGGCCGCGACCGTCCGCGTGGTGTGCTGGTGGGGACGCCGACCCTGGTGCGGCACAACCTGCGCCAGGACCGGGTACGGATCCCCGCCTGGATCCTCGCGCTGCCCGCCCTCGCCTTCGGCACGGCCAATGCCTACGTGGCCCTGTACCCGTCGGTCGCCGACCGCCAGAATCTGGACGTGCAGTTCGGCACGAACAAGGCGATCGCGCTCGTCACCGGCCCCGTGCACGGGCTGAGCACCCCCGGCGGCTTCACCGAGTGGCGGCTCGGCGGGTCCCTGGCCACCCTGGTCGCGCTCATGGCGCTGTTCCTCGTCGTCCGGCACACCCGCGCCGACGAGGAGAAGGCCCGCTCCGAGCTCGTCACGGCCGGACAGGTGGGCCGGCTGGCGCCGCTGGCCGCCGCGCTCATCACGAGCATCGGCAGCTGCCTGCTGCTCGGCGTCGTGCTGGCCACGGCGATGGTCGCCGCAGGCACGCCGCCGACCGGTTCCGTCGCCTTCGGGCTCGCGAGCGCGTTGTGCGGGGTGGTGTTCGCGGCCCTGGCCGCGGTCACCAGCCAGCTGTCCACCTACAGCCGGGCGGCGTCCGCCCTCGCCGGCACGGCCCTCGGTGCGGCGTACGTCCTGCGGGGTCTCGGCGACTCGGCGGACGCCGTCGCGTGGCTGTCGTGGCTCTCACCCGTCGGCTGGGCGCAGCAGCTGCGCCCGTACAACGGCGAGCGGTGGTGGGTGCTGGGCCTCAGCGTGGCGCTCGCCGTCGTGCTGCTCGCGGTGGCCGCCGGCCTGCAGCTGCGCCGCGACGTCGGGGCCGGGATCATCGAGCGGTCGACCGGTCCCGCCGCGGCGGCCGCCCGGCTGCGGAGCACCACCGCCCTCGCCTGGCGCCAGCACCGCGCGGCGTGGGTCTCCTGGCTGCTCGGCGGGATCGTCTTCAGCCTGCTGTTCGGCTCACTCACCGATGCCGTCTCCCAGATCGCGACGACCAGCCCGCAGATCCAGATCATCCTGGAACGGATGGGCGGCTCGAAGACGATCGTGCAGACCTTCATCGGCACCGCCGTCGGGATGATCGCGATGATCGTCGGCTTCTACGTCGCGCAGGCGTTCGCGCGCGTCTACGACGAGGAGCAGTCCGGCCGCGCCGAGCAGCTGCTGGCCACGCCGGTCCCCCGGCTGCGCTGGCTGGCCGGGCACGTGCTGGCGGCGTACGCCGGGATCGGCACGATCATGCTGGGCTGCGGGCTGGCGGTCGCATCGTCCGCGTCGCTGTCCACCCCGGACGCCTCGTTCGGCAAGGTCCTCGGGAGCGCCGCCGCGCAGATCCCGGCGCTGTGGATCATCGCCGGCGCCTGCCTGTGCGCGTACGCCTGGCTGCCGCGCTTCGGCGCGCTGGTATGGATCATCGTCGGGGTGGCCCTCGCGATCGCGATGTTCGGCGGCCTGCTCAACGCACCGGACTGGTTGCTGAGGATCTCGCCGTACACGACGGCCCCGGCCGTCACCGACGGTCCGTTCGCCTGGGGAACAGTCGCCCTGCACCTGGCGATCGCCCTGGTGCTGCTCGTGGTGGGCGCGTACGGCGTACGGCGGCGGGACGTCGTCTCCTCGTGAGGGTCGCCGCGGCCGGTCCGCCGCGCTATATTATCAGGAGTCCTGATATTCCAGCGCGGGGAGAACGACGTGCAGTTCTATCGTGACGGCTTCTACACCGGCGATCCGCGCCTCCACCCGGCCGCTCCGGACGCTCCCGGCGACCGCTCGGAGGTCGACGTCCTGATCGTCGGATGCGGGCCGGCCGGCCTGGTCCTGGCCGCCCAGCTGGCGGCCTTCCCCGACATCCGCACGCGGATCATCGAACGCAAACCCGGCCCTCTGCAGCTCGGCCAGGCGGACGGCGTGGCGTGCCGGTCGGTCGAGATGTTCGAGGCGTTCGGCGTGAGCGAGCCGATGCTCGCCGAGGCGTACTGGGTCAACGAGACCGTGTTCTGGCGCCCCGACGAGACCGACCGCACCCGGATCGCCCGCAGCGGCCGGATCCGCGACACCGAGCCGGGCCTGTCCGAGATGCCGCACGTCATCGTCAACCAGGCCCGCGTGCACGACTACCTGCTGGACGTGATGGCCACGTCGCCGACCCGCCTGCGGCCGGACTACGGGCTGGCCCTCACCTCACTCGGCGTCGATCACGCCGCGGAGCACCCGGTGACGGTCGTCGCGGCGGCGGCCGACGGCACGAGCGAGACGATCCGCGCGAAGTACGTCGTCGGTTGCGACGGAGCCCGCAGCGCGGTCCGCGAGGCCATCGGGCGGCGGCTCGGCGGCGACGCGGCGAACCAGGCGTGGGGCGTGATGGACGTCCTGGCGGTGACCGACTTCCCCGACATCCGGCTGAAGGCGGCGATCCACTCGGCCGCCGAGGGCAACATGCTGATCATCCCGCGCGAGGGCGGCTACCTCGTCCGGCTCTACATCGAGCTCGACGAGCTGGCCCCCGGCGAGCACGTCGACCGCGACCGCGTCACTCCCGAGAGCCTGGCGCAGACCGCGCAGCGCATCCTGCACCCCTACACGCTCGACGTGAAGGAGGTCGCATGGTGGTCGGTGTACGAGATCGGCCAACGGCTGACCGACCGCTTCGACGACGCCTCCGACGACGGCTCGCGACCTCCGCGGGTGTTCATCGCCGGCGACGCCTGCCACACGCACAGCGCCAAGGCCGGGCAGGGGATGAACGTCTCGATGGCGGACGCGTTCAACCTGGGCTGGAAGCTCGCCGGGGTCCTGCGCGGCACGCACGCGCCCGAGCTGCTGCGCACCTACTCCGAGGAGCGGCAGGCCATCGCGCAGGAGCTGATCGACTTCGACCGGGAGTTCGCGGCCATGTTCAGCGCGGCGCCGAGCACCGGCGAGGACGCCGGCGGCGTCGACCCGTCGGCGTTCCAGGCGTACTTCCAGCAGCAGGGTCGCTTCACCGCGGGCACCGCGACCCGGTACCGGCCGTCGCTGATCACCTCCGCAGGCACCGCGCACCGCCACCTCGCCACCGGCTTCGCGGTGGGCATGCGCTTCGCGTCGGCGCCGGTGATCAGGCTGGCCGACGCCAGAACCGTCGAGCTCGGGCACGCCGCCCGGGCGGACGGCCGCTGGCGGCTGTACGCCTTCGCCGACGCCGCGCCGGTCGCCGATCCGCGTTCGCGGCTGGTCGCACTGTGCGAGCGGCTGAGCGCCCCGGCGTCCGTGCTGCGCCGCGAGGCCGAGCAGGATGTCGACGCCGTGCTCGACCTGCGCGCGATACTGCAGCAGCCGCACCGCGACGTCCCGCTCGAGTCCCTGCCGGCGCTGCTGCTGCCGCGCACCGGCCGCTACGGCCTCATCGACTACGAGAAGGTGTTCTGCCCGATGGGCGGCGACTTCCCGGGACCGGACGTCTTCACCCAGCGCGGCATCGACCGGCAGGCCGGCGCGCTCGTCATCGTCCGCCCCGACCAGTACGTCGCCGCGGTGCTCCCCCTGGACGCCCACGACGAGCTCGACGCGTTCTTCGACCCGATCCTGCCGACCGCCGCCCGGTAGCCGCACCGGCCGGGAAACACGGTCCCACCAGGCGATATGGTCACGTACTTGCACGCCGCTTCGCCGTAGCGGAAAGATGATGCAGGTACCAACCGCGAAGAGGGTGACGCATGACGAACGATCCACGTGCCGGCAAGAAGGCGACGAAGAAGGACCTGGTCAACGTAGAGGAGCTCATCGCCGCCTACTACGAGCGCCAGCCGAACATCGCCGTGCCGGGGCAGAAGGTGTCGTTCGGGACGAGCGGGCACCGCGGCTCGTCGCTGAAGACGTCGTTCAACGACGCCCACATCGCCGCGACCGCGCAGGCGATCTGCGAGTACCGCGCCAAGGAGGGCATCACCGGGCCGATGTTCATGGGCAAGGACACCCACGCCCTGTCCGGCCCGGCCAAGCAGACCGCCATCGAGGTGTTCGCGGCCAACAACGTCCGCGTGCGGGTCGACTCCCGCGGCGGATTCACCCCGACCCCCGCGATCTCGCATGCGATCCTCACCTACAACAGCAGCGGCCGCTCGGACCGGGCCGACGGCGTGTGCGTGACGCCGTCGCATAACCCGCCCGGCGACGGCGGCTTCAAGTACAACCCGCCGGACGGCGGGCCGGCCGGCTCGGACATCACCAGCCGCATCCAGGACCGCGCCAACGAGCTCATCGCGACCGGCCTCGGCGGCGTCAAGCGGGTGTCCATCGACGAGGCCCGCTCGGCCTCCACGACGGGCGTGTTCGACTACCTCGACAGCTACGTCTCCGACCTCGAGTCGGTCATCGACATGAGCGCGATCAAGGAGGCCGGCGTCCGGATCGGCGCCGACCCGCTCGGTGGTGCGTCCGTGGCGTACTGGCGCGAGATCGCCGCCCGGTACGACCTCGACCTCACCGTCGTCAACGAGCAGGTCGACCCAACGTGGTCGTTCATGACGCTGGACTGGGACGGCAAGATCCGGATGGACTGCTCGTCGCCCTACGCCATGGCCTCCCTGGTGGCCAACAAGTCGAAGTTCGACATCGCGACCGGCAACGACGCCGACGCCGACCGGCACGGCATCGTCACGCCGGACGCCGGGCTCATGAACCCGAACCACTACCTCGCCGTCGCGATCAAGTACCTCTTCGAGAACCGGCCGGGCTGGCCATCGAGGGCCGCGGTGGGCAAGACCCTCGTCTCGTCGTCGATGATCGACCGCGTCGCCGAGTCGCTCGGCCGCCGGCTGATCGAGGTACCGGTCGGCTTCAAGTGGTTCGTTCCCGGCCTCGTCGACGGCTCGATCGGGTTCGGCGGCGAGGAGTCCGCGGGCGCCTCGTTCCTGCGCCGCAACGGCAAGGTGTGGACCACCGACAAGGACGGCATCATCCTGGCGCTGCTCGCCTCCGAGATCAAGGCGGTCACCGGCAAGACGCCCTCCGAGCTCTACCAGGAGCTGGTGGAGCAGTACGGCTCGCCGGCGTACGCGCGGATCGACGCCGCCGCGACGCCCGAGCAGAAGGCCAAGCTGGGCAAGCTGAACCCGAACGCCGTGTCGGCGACCGTCCTGGCCGGCGAGCCGATCACCGCCAAGCTCACCGAGGCGCCCGGCAACCGCTCGCCGATCGGCGGCCTGAAGGTGACCACCGAGACCGGCTGGTTCGCCGCCCGGCCCTCGGGGACCGAGGACGTCTACAAGATCTACGCCGAGTCGTTCAAGGGCGAGGCCACCCTCGCGAAGATCCAGGACGAGGCCAAGAAGGTCGTCGACAACGCCATCGGCTGAGGACCGCCCACAGGCCGCGGCCCAGAGCTACGCGTTCGATACGTGCGGGACGGCGGCGATCTCCAGGACGCGGTGCGCGGTCGTGTCCGCCGGCGCGACCAGCAGGATCGCCTCATGATGCGCCGCGGTGAACTGATGCAGCACACGCACCGCGCCGCTGGAGATGTGCGTCACCGTTCCGACGTCCACCACGGCGATGTGCACGCCGCTGTCGCTGAGCCGCGACAGCTCGGCGCGCAGGGTGTCCGCGACGTAGTCGTCGATCGGTCCGTGCAGCCGCACCGCGTGGTTCGCGTCGTCGACCTCCACGGCGAACTCCTCCGCGTCGCGGACGGCCGGCGTCGCGGCGCCGGGCAGCGCGGTGAGCAGGTCGGCCTCCCGGGTGAGCCGGAACCGCGCGTTCACCGCCGTGCCGTCGTCCCGGCGGTCCAGGCGCAGCTCGTCGGCGAGCCCGGCGACGATCTGCAGGCCCCGCTGGGACCCGCCGCGGGCGGCGGGCGCCTGCCAACGGCCGTGGTCGTCCACCGCGATGTCGATCCGCCCCTCGGCGTCGATCGACATCCCCAGCTCGATCGGTCCCGGGCGGCGGTCGGCGTAGGCGTGGTTGATCGCGTTGGTGACGAGCTCGCCGACGACGTGCTGGGCGGCGACCCGGTCTGCGGCTCGCAGATGGGCGTCGTGCAGCCACCGGGCCGACGCGTCCATCGAGGCCCTCAGGGCATCGGCGCCGCGCTCCGTGCTGACGATCGCGTGCCGCAGCGGCGCGGTCGGCAGCTGCCGCTCGGCCGCCAGCACGGTCACGTCGTCGCGGTGGCCTCCGGAGCGCATCAGCCGCTCGAGGGTGATCGCGCAGGCCCGCTCGACGGGCCGGCCGGAGGCGCCGGGGCCCGACGCGCCGCGCACCGCCGCTTCGGCGACCTCCCGCAGCTCGTCGATACTGGCCTGGAACGACCTTCCGGGGCGCTCGATCAGCCCGTCGGAGTACAGCAGGAGCACATCGCCGACGGCGAGCCGAGCCGACCGCGTGCGGCGGACGGCGTCGGGCGTGCCGAGCGGTGGACCGCCGGTCAGCGGCAGGAAGTCCGCGTGCCTCCCTCCGACCAGCAGTGGCGCCGGGTGGCCGGCCGTGAGGTACTCCAGCGCCCCGGTGCGCGGATCGAGGTCGGCGATGCACAGCGTCGCGCGCGCGTCACCGTCGGCCAGGTCGGCGAGGTAGCGTTCGGCCGATGCCGCGGCCTCGAGCAGCCCGACGTTCTCCCGCAGTCGTTCGTGCAGGACCGCGCGCAGCTGGCCCATCGTCGCGGCTGCGCGCATCCCATGCCCGAGCACGTCCCCCACCACGAGGGCCACGCCGCCGCCGGCACGCGGGACGGCGTCGAACCAGTCGCCGCCGGCGGACGTCCCGTCCTCGGCGAACAGGTACCGGCCGGCCAGGTCGACGCACGGCAGCACCGGGAGATCCGCCGGCAGCAGCGTCTCCTGCATCGCGAGAACGGTGCTCAGGGTGGCCACGGGTGCGCGGCGTGATGCGGACTGCGGGAACTCGGTGGACACCTGGTCCTCCTCGGAGTCGCTGATGGCACCTCGGATGCTGCTCGCAGATGCCCGGCTGCCGCGGTGCGGCTGGGCGACGCTCGTGCCGCCTAGGACGTCACATCCCTTCCTGCGCGTCCGGGGTGAGCAGCTCAGGGATCGCGCGGGTCTGCACGATCTCCCGGGCGACCTCGCGCAGCTTGCGGTTCAGCGACTGGGAGAGCCGCCGCAGGAACGCGAACGACTGATCCACCGTGAGGTCGTACCGCTCCATCACGATCCCCTGCGCCATCCCGATTTCGTGCCGGGTCCCGATGGCCGTCTCCAGACCGGTCACCAGCCGCGCCGCGCTGAGCGCGTTGGTGGCGTGGATGGCGTACAGCAGCGCGAACTCGACCTGGTCGCGGTCCCCGAACGCGCTGCGCTCCTTCGAGTAGAGATTCAGCGCACCGAAGATCTCGTCGGCGGCACCGAGCCGGACGCTGAGCATCGAGTGCACCCCGTGCTCGGCGGCGAGCGGCCCCCAGCGCGGCCAGCGGGGATCGGCCGGCAGGTCGCCGCTGCGGAACCACTCCCCGCTCTCGGCGGTGTCGACGCACGGTCCCTCGTCGAGCGCGTACTGCGCCTCGTCGAGCGCCCGGGCCTCCTCGTGGGTGGCGCCCAGCGTCTTGTAGGTGTGCCGGCGGGCCCGCAGGGTCAGGCTGGCCATCTGCGCGTCGTCGATCATCGCCAGCGCATTCTCGAGCACCGCACCGGCGGTGATCCCCTCGTTGGGCTGCGCCTGGAGCTCGGCGGCGAGCCTGGCCATGCTCTCGGCGTCGAACGCACTCGACTGCATCTCGGCCTCCCTAGATACTTCCCATGAAGCCGCGCGGCCGCGGACTGGACCGTTGAGCCCAGGCTAGCATCGCGGCCCGGCCGCGGCGGTCGAGCGCATGTCGTCGCCGGCGCCCGACGGAGCGGCTGTCCGCGGAACGCATTCTCTGCAGAAAGCCTCTTCACCATGTGGCGGCGGTCACCTAGGGTGGGACCTGATCCGAATGTCATCTTCGCCCGGAGGCTTCATGGCCAAGCAGGTGTCCACCGTCCGCGGAATGGTCGATCCCGACGATCTCGGCACGACGCTCATGCACGAGCACGTCTTCATCGTCGACCCCGACATCCTGCGCAACTACGGCGAGCACTGGGACGAGGAGCAGCGGATCACCGACGCCGTCCAGAAGCTGACCGCCGCGAAGGAGGCCGGCATCGACACCATCGTCGATCCGACCGTGGTGGGCCTGGGCCGGTACCTGCCGTGGGTGCAGCGCGTCAACGAGCAGGTCGACATCAACATCGTGCCGGCCACCGGCATCTACTCCTTCGGCGAGATCCGGCACTTCTTCGAGCACCGGGGCCCGGGCCAGCTGCTCGACATCCCCGAGCCGATGACCGAGCTGTTCGTCCGCGACATCCGGGAGGGCATCGCCGGGACGGGCGTCAGGGCAGCCTTCCTCAAACACGTCGTCGAGGAGTCCGGCCTCACGCCCGGCCAGACCCGTATCGCCACCGCGGTGTGCGAGGCGCACCAGGAGACCGGCGTCCCGATCACGGTGCACACCAACGCCGCGCACGAGATGGGGCGCGTCGCGATCGAGTTCTACGAGAAGCACAACGTCGACCTGACGAAGGTGGTGATCGGGCACGCGGGCGACTCCAACAACCTCGACTATCTGCGCTACATCGCCGACAAGGGCGCGATCATCGGGTGCGACCGATTCGGTCTGGACGTCTACAACACGACCGACCAGCGGATCGCCTCGATCGCCGCGTTGTGCAGGGAGGGCTACGCCGACCGCATCGTGCTCTCGCACGACGTGTCGTGCTACCTCGACTACTTCCCCGGCGAGCAGCAGGCCGCCATCGGCCAGGTCGCGCCCAACTGGCATCTGCTGCACATCACCAACGACGTCCTGCCCGCACTGCGCGAGCAGGGCGTGACCGACGACCAGATCAACCAGATGCTGGTCGAGACCCCCAAGCGTTACTTCAGCTAGATCCGTACACCCAACTAGGTTAGGAATGCACATGAAGGTCAAGGCAGCAGTACTCGCGGCACCGGACGCCGGCAAGTGGGACATCCAGGAGATCGAGGTCGGCGACCCGGTCGCCGGCGAGGTCCAGGTCAAGCTGACCGTTTCCGGCCTGTGCCACTCGGACGAGCACCTGCTCACCGGGGCCACCCCGGTGCCGTTCCACCCCGTGCTCGGCGGCCACGAGGGCGCCGGCGTGGTGACCAAGGTTGGCGACGGCGTGACGGGCCTGAAGGAGGGCGACCACGTCGTCCTGGCGTTCATCCCGGCGTGCGGCAAGTGCCGCCCCTGCTCGAAGGGCCTGCAGAACCTGTGCGACCTCGGCGCCGGCCTGCTCACCGGTGAGGCGATCGCCGACGGCACCTTCCGCTACACCACCGCCGACGGCAAGCCGATCATGCCGATGTGCCTGCTGGGCACCTTCTCGCCGTACGTCACGGTGCACGAGGCGTCGGTGGTGAAGATCGAGGACGACGTCCCGCTGGACAAGGCCGCCCTCCTGGGCTGCGGCGTGTCGACCGGCTGGGGCTCGGCGACCGAGATCGGCGGCACGAAGGCCGGCGACACCGTCGTCGTCATGGGCTGCGGCGGCGTCGGCATGAACGCCGTCCAGGGCGCCGCGGCCGCCGGCGCGCGGTACGTCGTCGCCGTCGACCCGGTCGAGTCCAAGCGCGAGAAGGCGATGGAGATGGGTGCGACGCACGCGTTCGCGTCCATGGCCGAGGCCATGCAGCCGGTCGCCGACATGACCTGGGGAACGATGGCCGACGTGACCATCGAGACCGTCGGCGACGTCCAGGGCGAGGACATCAAGGCCTGCACCGACATCACCGGCAAGGGCGGCACCATCGTCGTCACCGGCATGGGCGATGCCTCGAAGGAGGACGTGAAGCTGTCGCTGTTCGAGCTGACCCTGCTGCAGAAGCGCGTCCAGGGCGCCATCTTCGGCGGCGTCAGCCCGCGCACCCAGATCCCGCACCTGCTGAACATGTACCGCTCCGGCCAGCTCAAGCTCGACGAGCTGATCACCAAGGAGTACAAGCTCTCCGAGATCAACGAGGGCTACCAGGACATGCGCGACGGCAAGAACATCCGCGGCATCATCCGCTACACCGAGGAGGACTACGCCGGCGTGAAGTAGCCCCGGCGCTCCGAAGGCATCGCTCGCGGCGTACTTCGGTACCGAAATCACCCGATTTCGGTACCGGAGTACGCCGCAGGTCGTTACCCGCCAGGGTGGACGTCGACGTGGCGGTGCCAGGTGTACGTCGTGTACGTCGTCCGCCAGCCCATCGAGGTGTAGAGACCGTCGGCGCCGGTCGGCGACTCGGCGTCCACCTCGAGCCCGACGCGGTTGCGTCCGCGGGCGGCGGCGTCGCCGATGACGGCGTGCAGCAGCGCCTTGGCGACGCCGTGCCCGCGCGCGTCGCGGTGGACTCCGATGTAGTCGATGTACGTGCCTTCGCACCCGCTCGCGTCCGCGGGCGTCACGGAGGACACCACGGCGCCGGCCGGCGCCTCCGCGCCGTCGCGGGCGATCGTGGCGATCCACCAGTGGTCCCAGCGGTGCCCCGGATCCTCGCGCAGCCGCATCACGAACTCCGGGAAGCTCTCGCGGTAGGAGCTGAAGTGGTCCTGGAACGACTCCTCGAGCAGCCGGTGCACGATCTGCAGGTCGCCGGCGACCGGCAGGCCGTCCGCGTGCTGCTCCACCCTCCGCACGGTGACCCCGGGACGCGGTGCCGGAACCGCCGAACCCCGCTCGACCGGTCGGGACATGTGCCACCAGGTGCGCACGCACCGGTAGCCCGCGCGCTCGAGCCATCCGCGCTGCCGCGCGTCCCCGTCGTACGACGAGGAGTCGAGCATGCCGCTGCGCAGTCCACGCAGCACGGCGATCTCCTGCGCGAACCGCTCCGCGGCCGCGAACAGGCTGGCCGCCAGCGGGTCGGCGACCGCCCCCGGCAGGTCGGGATGCAGCACCGCCTCGACCACCGTGCGACCGGCCGCGCGGTCGTGCACCGAGAGCCGGGCGACGAGCCGCCCCGCGCCGTCCTCGACGAGCAGCTGCCGCCGCGTCCAGGACCCGATGCCCGACGTCTGCAGCCGGACCATCTGCTCGTTCGCGCCGCCCGTGCTGCCCCGGGCCGCTCGCTGGTAGGCCGTCTCGAGCTCGGTCAGGGCGCTCGCGTCGTCCACCGTCGGTACCCGGCTCGACCATCCGGCCGGTAGCCCGGCGATCTGCAAATCCGTGTTGGCCATCCCTCCAGCGTTTCATGCGCGGCCCCGACGTCCGCCGCGGACCGACCGGACGCAGCGCTCGGAGGGAGGCATGCCACGATGTTTCTATAGAGAACGTCACGCGTGGTGAGGGAGACGGCATGAAGATCAAGGCGGCGGTGCTCGGCGGTGTCGGGCAGGACTGGGAGGTTCGGGAGATCGAGCTCGGTGACCCGGTCGCCGGCGAGGTCCAGGTCAAGCTGACCGCCTCCGGGCTGTGCCACTCCGACGAGCACCTGCGCACGGGCGCGTCGCCGGTTCCCTTCTTCCCGGTCATCGGCGGGCACGAGGGCGCCGGCGTGGTGACCAAGGTCGGCCCGGGTGTCACCGATCTCGCGGTCGGCGACCACGTCGTCCTGGCGTTCATCCCGGCGTGCGGCAAGTGCCGGATGTGCGCCAAGGGTCTACAGAATCTCTGCGACCTCGGCGCCGGGCTGGTCAAGGGCAAGGCGATCAGCGACGGCACCTTCCGCTGCACGGTCGAGGGGAAGCCGGCCATCCCGATGTGCCTGCTGGGCACCTTCTCGCCGTACGTCACGGTGCACGAGGCGTCGGTGGTGAAGATCGAGGACGACGTCCCGCTCGACAAGGCCGCGCTGCTCGGCTGCGGCGTGTCGACCGGCTGGGGCTCGGCGACCGAGATCGGCGGCACCAAGGCCGGCGACACCGTCGTCGTCATGGGCTGCGGCGGCGTCGGCATGAACGCCGTCCAGGGCGCCGCGGCCGCCGGCGCGCGGTACGTCGTCGCGGTCGACCCGGTCGAGTCCAAGCGCGAGAAGGCGATGGAGCTCGGGGCAACGCACGCGTTCGCGTCCATGGCCGAGGCCATGCAGCCGGTCGCCGACCTCACCTGGGGAACGATGGCCGACGTCACGGTGATCACCGTGGGGGATCTGCAGGGCGAGGACATCAAGCCCGCGACCGACATCACCGGGAAGGGCGGCACGGTCGTCGTCACCGGCATGGGCGGCTACGCCAACCAGGACGTGAAGCTCTCGCTGTTCGAGCTGACCCTGCTGCAGAAGCGCGTCCAGGGCGCCATCTTCGGCGGGATCGGCCCCCGTGAGCAGATCCCGCAGCTGCTGAACATGTACCGCGCGGGCCACCTGAAGCTCGACGAGCTGATCACCAAGGAGTACAAGCTCTCCGAGATCAACGAGGGCTACCAGGACATGCGCGACGGCAAGAACATCCGCGGCATCATCCGCTACACCGAGGAGGACTACGCCGGCATCGAGTAGCGGAGCCTCCTGCCCGACGACACGCGCCCGCGGCGTACTCCGGTACCGGAATCACCCGATTTCGGTACCGGAGTACGCCGCAGGTCGTCGCGGGAGGCTACGAGGCGGCGCTGCGGAACGCCCTCTCGCGGACCCACTCGTGCAGCTCGCTCAGGTCGTCGATCTGCCGGCGCGCGATGGTGATCAGCGCGTCCACCTGCTCGGTGGAGATCTCCAGCGCGTCGGAGTAGGTGCGCAGCGTCTGCCAGCCGCCGATCTTGCCGAGGACGGCCGAGCGCATCACCTCCGCCTCTAGCAGCGGGGTCATCGGCGAGGTGCCCAGCAGCCGCCCGTTGAGCTTCAGCCGACCGAGCTGCTCGAAGACCGCCGCCGCCACCTGCCGGTACGGGCGGATCGACAGCTCCTTGCGCCGCATCGTGTCGCGCAGCAGCTCCCGCTCCTCGTAGAGCTCGTTCGCGATGAGCGAGAGCTTGCCGCCGTACGGCGAGTCGGCGTAGTCCTTGGCCATGCGGCTCACGCGGGCGATCCCGGCGGTGGCGCCGCTGACGTGATCGCTGAGGTACAGCCCCAGAAGGGCCCAGTCGATGTCGTTCTGCTCGGGTGTGCTCGTCATGGCGCCACGGTAGCCCGCGATCGGGTCATGGGGAGCCGCTTCCGCCGACCGAGCGCGGACCGGCCCCTCGTGGCCGAATCGGCATAGGGTGGGCCGAACCGGGCACCCCGCCCGCGACAACGCAGCGGCTGAGCGACCACGCCCTGTGCTATCTCCTACCGAAGGAGCACAGCATGCGCGCACTCACATGGCAGAAGAAAGGCGAAGTGGCGATCGAGGAGGTCGCCGATCCCGTCGTCGAGCACCCGACCGACGCCGTCGTCCGGCTGACGTCCACCGCACTGTGCGGCTCCGACCTGCATCTCTACACCGTCCTCGCGCCGTACCTCAGCAAGGGTGACATTCTCGGGCACGAGGGGCTCGGCGTCGTCGAGTCGGTGGGGGACGCCGTCTCGCACGTCGCCCCGGGCGACCGGGTGGTGATTCCCTTCAACATCTCCTGCGGCACCTGCCGGATGTGCCGCGCCGGGTTGCAGTCGCAGTGCGAGACCACGCAGGTGACCGCCGAGGGCAAGGGCGCCGCGCTGTTCGGCTACACGCGGCTGTACGGCGCGGTTCCCGGCTGCCAGGCGGAACGCGTTCGGGTACCACACGCCGACTACGGCCTGGTGAAGCTCGCGGACGATGCTCCGGACGAGCACTACCTGTACCTCTCCGACATCCTGCCGACGGCGTGGCAGGCGGTCCAGTACGCGGGTATCGAGCCGGGCAGCACCGCCGCGATTATCGGCCTCGGCCCGGTCGGTCAGCTCGCCGCCGCCTGCGCCCAGCACCTCGGTGCCGGCAAGGTGATCGGGGTCGACCTCGTCCCGGAGCGGCTCGCCCGCGCCGCTGCGCGAGGAGTGCACACCATCGATGTCAACCAGGTCAAGGATGTCGCCTCGGCGGTGCACGACCTGACCGACGGCCGTGGCGCGGACGGCGTCGTCGACGCGGTGGGCATGGAGGCGCACGGCAACCCGATCGCGCACGCCGCCATCTCGGCGACCAGCAGCATGCCGGCCCCGCTGGCACGGGCCGCGACCGAACGGTTCGGGATCGACCGCCTCAGTGCGCTGCACACCGCCATCGCCAGCACGCGCCGCGGCGGAACGGTGTCGATCAGCGGCGTCTACGGCGGCATGGCCGACCCGATGCCGATGATGCAGATGTTCGACAAGCAGCTCACGGTGCGCATGGGCCAGGCCAACGTGCGCCGGTGGACCGACGAGCTCCACGGTCTGCTGGCGAACGGCGCGGATCCCTTCGGCGTCGACGATCTACGCACGCATCGACTGCCGCTGAGCGAGGCGCCGGCGGCCTACGAGATGTTCCAGAAGAAGCAGGACGGCTGTATCAAGGTCGTCTTCGATCCGACCAGTTAGCGGTGGTGAGCATGCGCGTCGCGGTAGTGGGTGCGAGCGGGAACGTCGGCACGGCAGTACTTCGGGCCCTCGCCGCCAGCGAGCAGGTGGACGGTGTCGTGGCGATCGCTCGCCGGATCCCCGACGTGACGGCAGAGCCGTACCGCTCGGCGACGTGGCACTCCATCGACATCGCCACCGCGGAGTCGGCGCGCACGCTCGAAGAGGCCTTCGCCGGCGTGGACGCCGTCATCCATCTCGCGTGGCTCATCCAGCCGAACCGGCAGCGCGAGCTCCTGCGTCGCGCGAACGTCGACGGCACCGCGAGGGTGGCGACGGCGGCGGCCGCAGCCGGCGTCCGCACCCTGGTGGTCGCCTCGTCGGTCGGCAGCTACTCCCCCGCGCGGGACTGCCTTCCGCACGACGAGGGCTGGCCCACTGAGGGGATCGCGTCGTCCGACTACAGCGTCGACAAGGCAGCGCAGGAACGGTTCCTCGACAAGTTCGAGGCCGACCACCCCGGCATCGCGGTGTCGCGGATGCGCACCGCGCTGGTGTTCCAGGCCGACGCGGGTGCGGAGATCCAACGGCTGTTCCTCGGCCGGCTGCTGCCGTCGCGCCTGCTGCGGCGTTTCACCCTTCCCGGAATTCCGCTCCCGCAGGGGATCCGGCTTCAGGTGGTGCACGCCGAGGACGCCGCGCAGGCCTATCTGCTGGCGGCGCTCACCGGGCCGCGCGGCGCGTTCAACATCGCCGCCGATCAGGTGCTGGCGGCCGAGGACCTCGCGGCCGCGCTGCGGGCCCGGCGGCCGTGGCCGGTGCGGCCGGCGATCGCCCGCGCGGCGATGAGTCTCGCGTACCGCGCGCACGTCATCCCGGCGGGCCCCGGGTGGCTCGACATGGGTATGCAGGTGCCGGTCATGGACTGCGCTCGCGCGAAGGCGACGCTGCGGTGGAACCCGAGGCGGACGGCGCGCCAGGCGCTGGACGATCTTGTCGGCGGCATGCGGGCGCACCGGGGCACCGCGTCGCCCGCGCTGCGCCCCGAGGACACCTCGATGCCTACTACCCGGCCGGATCCGAACCGGCAGCCGCACTCGTGACGACCCTCCGCACCGCCTCGGCGGCCGGTTCGACGTCCTCGTCGGCGATGTCCAGGTAGAACACCGCCCGCACGGCGCGGGGTCCGCTCGGGAGCATGTGCACTCCCGCCGCGTGCAGCCGCTCGCAGAAGGCGCCGCTGTCGCCATCGGTCAGCTCGAACCGGACGATGTTCGTGGCCACGTGCGCGGGGTCGATCTCGATCCCCGGCATCGTCGCGATCTGCTCGGCGAACCGAGCCGCCATCTCGTGCGTGCGGCGCAGCAGCGGCCGGTGCTCGCGCAGGGCGTACAGCGCCCCCGCGGCGATGATCCCCGCCTGACGGAAGCCACCGCCGAGCTGCTGCTTGTAGCGGCGCGCTCGGGCCACCAGCTGCTCCGGCCCGGCGAGGGCGGACCCGACAGGCGCGCCGAGCGCCTTGGAGAAGCACACGCTAACGGTGTCGAATCCGGCGGCGAGCTGCGACTCGGCGGTGCCGACGGCCAGGGCGGCGTGCCACAGCCGCGCACCGTCCAGATGGCTCGGCAGCCCCCGCTCGGCGGCGACCGCGGGAATCTCGGCGAGCCGGTCCGCGGGCCACACCGCGCCACCACCGTTGTTGTGGGTGTTCTCGGCCCACACGACCGCCGGCGGGGGGCCGACCGTGCGCGGGAAGAACCGGTGGGCCGGCGCGAATGCCGCCCGCACCGCGTCGGCATCGTACACGCCGCGCTCGTGGGCCACCGGGATCGTCGTGACGCCGCTCAGGCCGGCGAGCGACGCCGCCTCGACGGTGACCACGTGGGCCAGCGGATCCGTCACCACCGCCTCGCCGGGCCGCGCGTGCAGCCGGACCGCGATCTGGTTGGCCATCGTCCCACTCGGCACGTAGACGGCGTCCTCCTTGCCGAGCAGCTGCGCGGTGGCCGCCTCGAGCTCGCGCACGGTCGGGTCGTCACCGAAGAGATCGTCGCCGACCTCGGCGTCGGCGATCGCGCGACGCATCGCGGACGTGGGTCGTGAGCAGGTATCCGAGCGCAGGTCGATCACGCCCGCCATTCTCGCGCACCGGCGCGACCGTCACCCGTAGGCCCTCGGCGGGTGCAAGACTGAGGTGCATGAGCTCCTCGGACGTCGTACGCCGATATCTGGCCCGCCTCGACCTTCCCGAGCCGCCGCCGGTCTCGGCGAAGGGACTGCGCGCCGTGCACGAGGCGCACCTGCGGACCGTGCCGTTCGAGAACCTGTCGATCAACATGGGCGAGGACATCCCGCTGCGCCACCGGGCGTTCGCGGAGAAGGTCGCGCTGCGTCGCCGCGGCGGGATCTGCTATGAGCTCAACGGCGCGCTGTACTGGCTGCTGAAGAAGCTGGGCTTCGACGTGGTGCTGGGCTCGTGCCGCGTGTGGGCCGACGGGAGGCTGACGCATCCGGGTGATCACATGATCGTGCTGGTCACCCTCGACAGCCGCAGCAGCGACGTGCGGATCGCCGACGTCGGCTTCGGCGCGCACGCCGTGAAGCCGCTGAGGCTGGGCGAGGTGGGCGAGCAGCGCGACAGCACCGGGACGTACGTCGTACGGCCGGTCGGCGCCGGCGGGTTCGACGTCCTGCACGACGACCGGCCCGTGTACCGCATCGAGCCCGGGCACCGGTCGTTGGAGGACTTCAAGGCGGTGTACTGGTGGCAGCGCACGTCGCCGGAGAGCCGCAACACGCAGCGCACCGTGTGCTCGCTGCCGACCGACGACGGCCGCATCACGCTCAGCAACAACGAGCTGACCCGCACGGCCGGCGGCACCAAGGAGGTCCGGGAGCTGGACGACGCCGCGGTGCTAGCCGCCTATCACGACTACTTCGACATCGTGCTCGACCAGGTCCCGCGGCCGAGGCTGCCGCCGGCCTGAGGGCGGCAGCAGCAGCCGCAGCAGCCGCGCGTACGCCGACCCCCGCGCCGGCCTGTGCACGCGGCCGCCGACCGCGCGTTCGAGGTTGTCGAGCAGCTCCTCGATCAGCGCGTTGTGCAACGGCCGGACGACGAGGACCCACGCGATGCGCAGCCGACGGCTCGTGCGCGCCTCGAGGGTGTGCCGGACGACGCACGCCAGGCCGTCGGGGTGCACGACGAACCGGTGCTCGCCCTGCATCCCCTTCGGATCGGTGAACCGGAAGACGATCTGGCGCTCGCACGCCGACTCCACCACGTAGCCGATTCGGCCGTGGCCGCCGGCCGAGCCGACCACCGGGCCGCGGTCCAGGCGCAGTGCGGGCCAACGGTCGGCCGGCCACACCGGATCCTCGGCGGTGCCGAGCGCGTCCAGGACGCGCCGTGCCAGCGGAGCCTGCACGGGCAACCGGCGAGTGTGCGTGTTCGTGATCATGACGGTGTCCTTCCGTGGCCCGTCATCCAGCCTGCCCGGCGGACGGCGTCGGCGAATCAGCCCAAAGGGTGATTCGCGGGTCCTCCCCAGGGACGACTCGACCCGCCCATCGCGTTCCCTCGGCGACTGCCGACGCGCGGCTCGCGATCAGTCGCGCTCGGGATCCGTCGCGTCGCCCGGCGGGCCTTCGCGCGGCGCGCCGCCCCGCCGCGGGCTCTCGGCCGTGCCGGCGTCGCGCTCGGCGCGTTCGAGGGCGTCGGCGAGCTCGTCGAAGTCGAACTGCTCACGATGCACCAGGCCGGCGCGGTAGGCGGCGCGGCTGAGCATGTGCGCGGACACCGGAGCGGTGAGCGCCTGGGCGATCGCCACGAGCAGCAGGGTGCCGAGCGCGTTCCAGGTGCGCAGCGTCAACGCCAGCCCCACCAGGATGAGCAGCAGCCCGAGGGTCTGCGGCTTGGTCGCGGCGTGCATGCGCAGGTACAGCGACTCGAAGCGCACCAGGCCGATCGCGGCGATCAGCGTGAGGAGCGCACCGCACAGGATCGCCACCGCGCCCGCGACGTCCAGGGTCGTGGCCCAGCTCATCGGCCGCCCCCGCTCTCGCGGTCGACGAGGAACCGCGCGACGGACACCGCGCCCAGGAAGCCGATCAGGCTCAGCGCGACGAGGATGGGCAACGCGGAGACCGACCGGGTGGCGACGACCACCACGGCGAGGCCGCAGACCACCACCACGACGATCACGTCGGAGGCGAGGATGCGGTCGGCGTTCGAGGGCCCCTTGGCCATCCGGACCATGGCGATGAGGACGGCGAGCACCAGGATGACGATGGCGATCACGTAGACGACGATCATCGGTCCGCCTCCTCGACGAGCGCGATCTCCTCGGCGGTGCCGATCGCGCGGACCAGCCGGCGCTCGATCGCCAGCACGGCCCGGCGCTGCTGCTCCAGCGTCACGGCGTCCACGGCGTCCACGTCGTGCACGAACAGCACGCCCGCGCGCCGCCGCGCCTCGATCACCACCGAGCCGGGCACCAGCGCGACCTGCACGGCGACCAGCGTCAGGTACAGGTCCGAGCGGGTGCGCAGCTGCACCGCCACGATCGATCCACGGGGTGGGTCGGAGCGGCGCAGCGCGAACACCGCGACGTGGATCGCCGCGCGCACCAGGTCGCCGAGGAACCGCGCAAGCAGCGCGGCGACCCGCAGTGGCCGCGGCCGGCCGAAGTACACGATCGGCGGCAGCGGGAACACGAACGTGACCAGGAACCCGACCAGCAGGCCGTTGATCAGGTTGCCCCACGACAGCCGGTCCCACATCAACGTCCACACCACGGCGATCGCTATCGCGGTGCGCGGCTGGAAGCCACCTCGACGGGTGGTCCGGGTCGCGCGGCTCGAGGCGTCCACGCTCATCAGCGCACCCCCGCGGGCAGCACGGCGTCGATGTAGGGGGTGCGCTGCAGCATGTCGCGGGCGGCGTTGTCGGCGTAGCCGAACATCGGGCCCGCGAGCAGCGTGATCGCCAGGCTGACCACGATCATGGCGGTCGCGGCGCCCATCATCGCGGTCGGCAGCGCCCGGCTCGGGGTCTCCCCGGCCCGGCCGGTGTCCTCCTCGTCGTCGAGCGCCTCGGCCGGCTCCCGCGCGGAGAGGTCGTACTGCAGCACGACGCCCTCGCGTCGCGCGGCGGCCTCCGGGTCGAGGTCGGGGCGGCGGGCCATCACCGACGCGAGCGCCTCGCTCGGCGTCCGCCAGAACGCCTGCGACCACGTCTTGGCCATCACGTAGAGGGTCAGCAGGCTGGTCACCAGCATGCCGGCCACGAGGACGTAGGCCAGCGGCGTGCCCAGGCCGACGGCGGCCTGCAGCAACCCGGTCTTGGCGATGAAGCCGGACATCGGCGGGATGCCGCTGAGGTTCATCGCGCCGGCGAAGAACAGGATGCCCAGCGCGGGGGAGATCGCGGCCAGCCCGCCGAGCTTCTCGAGGGACGTGGTGCCGCTGGCCCGGTCGATCAGCCCCGCCACGAGGAACAACGCCGTCTGGATCGTGATGTGGTGCGCGACGTAGAACACCGCGCCCGACAGTCCCGCTCGGTCCGCGAGCGCGACGCCGAAGATCATGTAGCCGATGTGGCTGACGAGGGTAAAGGACAGGATCCGCTTGATCCCGGTCTGCGCCACGGCGCCGAGGATGCCGACGACCATCGTCAGCAGCGCCACCCACATCAGCGGCGTCGTCAACGGCGAGTCCGGGAACAGCAGCGTCTGGGTGCGGATGATCGCGTACACGCCGACCTTCGTCAGCAGCCCGGCGAACACCGCCGTGACCGGTGCCGGGGCGGTCGGGTAGCTGTCGGGGAGCCAGGCGGACATCGGGAAGACCGCGGCCTTGATCCCGAAGACGGTCAGCAGCAGGATCTGCAGCACCAGCGCGACGTGCGGGTCGATGTCGCGCAGGCGGAGCGCGAGCTGCGCGAGGTTCGTGGTGCCGGCCGCGGCGTACACCGCGGCGATCGCGACGAGGAACAGGAACGACGACAGCAGGCTGACGACGACGTACGTGGTGCCGGCGCGGATGCGCGGGCCGAGGCCGCCGAGGGTGAGCAGCACGTAGGAGGCGAACAGCAGGATCTCGAAGCCGACGAAGAGGTTGAACAGGTCTCCGGCGAGGAACGCGTTGGAGACGCCGGCGGACAGCACGAGGTAGGTCGGGAAGAACACCGTCAGCGGGGTGTCGCCCTCCCCGTCGGCGATGCCCTGCCCGATCGAGAAGACCAGGACGACCAGCACCACGATCGAGGAGACGAGCAGCATCAGGGCCGTCAGCCGGTCGGCGACGAGCGCCACCCCGAGCGGCTCCTCCCACGCCCCGAGCCACAGTGCCAGCGGGCCGCCGTCGGCGGTGATCAGGATCAGGGCGGTCGCGACCGCCACGGTCGCCAGCAGGACCGCGAAGCTGACGATGCGCTGGGCGCGGGCGGAGCGGCGCAGCACGAGGCACAGCGCGGCGCCGAGCAGCGGCAGCAGCACCGGCAACGGCAGCAACCAGGTCATCGCGGCGTCGCCTCCCCGCCGCCGTGCTCGGCGGCGGACGTCCCGGCCCGCGCGCCGCCCGTCTCGACCGGGACACCGGCCGCCTCGTCGACGGCGTCCGGGTCCTCCTCGGCGTCGGTGGTCGTCGAGACGTCGGTGTCGTAGGTCTCGGAGGTCTGGTCCTCCTCGGCGAGCCGCTGGACCAGCGCGTCCTCGGCGTCGTCGGGGACGTCGTCGCTGCCGGTGAGCTGCCACTGCCGGTACGCCAGCGCCATCACGAACGCGACGGTGGCCAGCGAGATGACGATCGCCGTCAGCACGAAGGCCTGCGGCAGCGGGTCGCTCATCTCGCTCGCCGGTCGCTCACCGAGCAGCGGCGCGCCCTTGGCCTCGCCGCTGATCACGAGGTAGAGCAGGGCCACCCCGTTGCTCATCAGCACGATGCCGAGCAGCAGACGAGCCAGCGAGCGTTCCAGCAGCAGGTAGACGCCGGTCGCCACGAGCACCGCGACGACCACGATGAGCGTCAGGTTGGGGCGCAGCGTCGCTGCTCCGTCGGCGAGCGGGCTCATGCGGCCGCCTCCTCTCTCTGGCGGTCGACGCCACTGCCGAGGCTGCGTCCGATGTCCAGCAGCAGACCGATGACGATGAGGTATACCCCGATGTCGAAGAACAGGGCGGTCACGAGGTGGACGTCGCCCCAGACCGGCAGGTGGAAGTCGAGCACCGTGGTCTGCAGGACGGTCCCGCCGAAGGCCAGCGGCAGCAGCGCCGAGGCGACGACGACGAACAGCCCGATCCCGACGAGCAGGCCGGCGTCGATGGGCGCGGCCTCGTCGAGCTCGTACCGACCGCCGGCGAGGTAGCGCACCAGCAGTGCGAGACCGGCCACCAGGCCGCCGGCGAAGCCGCCACCGGGATGGTTGTGCCCGACGAACAGCAGGTAGAGCGAGAAGGCGACGACCACGTGGAACAGCAGCCGGGTGATCACCTCGAACATCACCGACCGGCGTTCGGGTCGCAGCGCGCGGTCCCCGGCGGCCCGGGCGAGGCGCGCGTTGCGGGTCCGCACGAAGACCAGGCTCGCGACCCCGGTGGCGGCGACCACGAGCACCGACACCTCGCCGAGGGTGTCCCAGGCCCGGACGTCGACCAGAGTCACGTTGACCACGTTCTTGCCGTGCCCGAAGGCGTACGCCGCATCCGGCAGCGCGACCGAGATCGGCAGCGCGACCCGGGCGCCGGTCGCGACGATCGCCACGATCGCCACGGTCACGCCGGACGCCGCGGCGAGCGCCATCCGCCAGTACCGGCTGGCGCGCAGCGGCCGTCCGCTGAACCGGCGCGGCAGCCGGCGCAGCACGAGCACGAACACGACCAGCGACACCGTCTCGACCAGCATCTGCGTCAGCGCGATGTCCGGCGCCCCGTGCAGCAGGAACAGCAGGGCGCAGCCGTATCCGGTGACGCCCACGAGGATCACCGTCTTGAGCCGCTTGCGGGCCCGCGCGGCGAGCACCGCCGCGACGATCATCACCAGCGCGATCGCGCCCTGCCCGGGCGTGTCCCACAGCACCGGGTCGACGTCGGCCAGCGCGAGCAGCCCGGCGCCTCCGGTGGCGGCCACGACGACCAGCAGGATGGTCGCGAGGTAGATCGGCAGCGAGCCGCGTTGGCTGATGGCGGTCGCCTCGACCGAGCCGCGCTCGACGGCGCGGATCACCCAGTTGTAGGACCGTTCGCCGTCCACCAGCGCAGGCACGCGGTCCTGCGCGCGGGCGACGCCGTCCCGCCACCGGAACAGCCCCAGCCCGAGCGCGAGCGAGACCAGCGACATCGCCAGCGCGCCGGTGAACCCGTGCCACAGCGGCAACCGGGAGTACGGCGCGTCGTCCGGCAGGGTGCCGGCGTACGGCGCGATCATCGCGCTGAGGCTGCCGCCGAGGAAGCCGAGCACCAGTGAGCAGCCGGCGATCAGCACCGGCACGGCCACGAACGGCGCGGCGGGCCGCGTGATCGCGCTCGGCTCGACCCCCGGCTTGCCGGCGAACGCGCCCCACAGGAACCGCGCGGTGTATGCGACGGTCAGCACCGACCCGGTGAGCAGGACGAGGGCGAGCAGCACGCCGGCGCCACCGAGCGGCGCGGCGATGCTCGCCAGGGCCGCCTCGAAGGCGGCCTCCTTGGCGACGAACCCGAGCATCGGCAGCACGCCGGCCATCGACAGCCCGGACAGCACTGCCACGACGGCGAGCAGCGGCATGCGCCGACCGAGGCCCGACAGCTCGCGCAGGTCGCGGGTGCCGGTGGCGCGGTCGATGATCCCGACGGTCAGGAACAAGGTGC
The DNA here is from genome assembly GCF_009602465.1 of Cumulibacter manganitolerans. NCBI lineage: Bacteria > Bacillati > Actinomycetota > Actinomycetes > Geodermatophilales > Geodermatophilaceae > Cumulibacter > Cumulibacter manganitolerans. The sequence continues at coordinate 51,572 of NZ_WBKP01000015.1, forward strand.
TCTTGAACAGCGCGTGCGCCATCACGAGGGCGACGGCGGCGAGGGCGGCGGCTCGCGTGCCGATGCCGGCCATCGCGGTCAGGAAGCCGAGCTGGCTGACCGTGCCGTAGGCCAGCAGCAGCTTGATGTCGTGCTGGCGAAGCGCGCGCCAGCCGCCGACCAGCATGGTGAACGCGCCGAGGCCGATGGTGATCGGCCGCCAGCCCGGGTAGCCGCCGAAGACCGGCGCGAGCACCGCCACCAGGTAGATGCCGGCCTTCACCATCGCCGCCGCGTGCAGGTAGGCGCTGACGGGTGTCGGGGCGGCCATCGCGCCCGGCAGCCAGAAGTGGAACGGGATCTGCGCGGACTTGGTCAGCGCCCCGACGAGCATCAGGATGGCGGCGGTGGCGAGGACCGGGGTCGCCGGCGGCCTGGCGGCGACGAGCTCGCTGATCCGGTAGCTCGCGCTCTGGCCGATCATGATGATCCCGGCCAGCATCGCCAGGCCACCGAACGTCGTGACGAGCAACGCCTGCATCGCCGCGCGACGGTTGGCCGAGCGCACCGGGTTGTGGCCCACCAGGAGGTAGGAGAAGACCGTGGTCAGCTCCCAGAACACGTAGAGCATGATCAGGTCGTCGCTCAGCACGAGGCCGAGCATCGCGCCCGCGAAGAGGGTGAAGACCGCGCCGATCCGCCACAGCGTGGTGTCGTCGCGCCGGAAGTACCAGGCGCAGTACACCAGGATGAGCGCACCGACACCGGTGACCAGGAGCGCCAGCACCCACTGCAGGCTGCCCATCCGCAGTGCGAGCTCGATGTCGAGGGACGGGATCCAGCGCACCCGCTCGGTGACCGCCTCGCCGGCGCGCACCGCGCCGGTCTGTGCGACGACCCACCCGAAACCGCTGGCCGGGGCGAGCGCGAGCGCCAGGAACGCTCGGCGGCCGAGCCACCGGCTGAGGGCTGGAGCCAGGACGCCTGCCACAAGATGCACGAGCAGCAGGACAGACAACGACAGGCCCCTCACGGGTCGGTGCGGACCAGTTTACCGAATTCTCACAGCCCGGCGGTCGGCTCGGCGGCGGTGGGCGTCGGCCCGCCGGGACCCCGGCGGCGGTCGTCGCGGAGCTCCGCCCAGCTCACCTTCGCGCCGGCGAACGGCACCCGCTCCTGCCGGAGGAGCTCGGCGGCCCCGCCGTCGTGGCAGGTGGCCGGCGAGCCGTCGGCGAACACGATGCGCCACCACGGGATCTCGTCGGTGATGGTCGCGACGATCCGCCCGACATGGCGCGGATGCAGCCCAGTCGCCCGGCCGATCTCCCCGTAGGTCATGACGGCCCCGGCGGGGATGGCGTCGGCGACGGCGCGGACACGCTCACGGGCGGCCGTCATCGCGGTCGTCCTCCTTCGGGTAGCTGATCTCCTCGCCGTCCACCCGGGCGAACGGAGTGAGCGCGGCCTCGCGGGTCAGCGTCTCGGACATGATGTCGAGCACCTCGACGCCGCGGACCAGCAGCGCGTCCGTGATCAGCCGCCGGTGGCAGCGCCACGGCACGGCCTCGCTGCACATGATCGCCGGGACGTCGTCGGCGGCGGCCTGCAGCAGCCTGCGCAGCCCGGCGTGGAACTCGGGGGTCGCCATGTAGTCGGCGTAGCTGCGGAAGGCCTTCACCCGCCAGCCGTCGTTGGCGCTGACGACGCCGGCGGGCGTGTGCCTGCGGCCGCCGAGCTCCCGGATCCACTCGTAGCCCATCCGGTCGCCCAGCGACGCGACGATGGCGTCCTGGTTCCACTGCGGGAAGGCGCGCGACGACGGGTACGAGCGGACGTCGACCAGCCGCGTGACGTCGTTGGCCTGCAGCATCGCCAGCACCTCGTCGAGGTCCCGGGTCGAGTGCCCGATCGTGAAGACTCGCGTGGGCCGGCCGGCCACGGCGAGCCGGCTACCGGTCGTGCTTGGCGCGGGCCTCGTGCTTGCCCCGGATGACCACCACCGGGCACTCCGCGTGCGCGACGACGTGCTGGCTGACCGACCCGAGCACCAGCCCCGTGAAGCCGCCGTGGCCGCGCGAGCCGACCACGACCAGGTCGGCGTTCTTGGAGGCCTCGGTCAGCAGGTAGGACGGATGGCCCTGGTCGACGATCCGCTCCACCGCACCGGCGGAGTCGCCGAGCGCCTCGGTGAGGGCCTCCTCGAGGGCCTGGGTGGCGTTGGCCTTCCAGTCGACGGCGTCCTCACCGCCGAACGCCACGCCGTACGACGCGGGAATGGACCAGGCCGTGACGGCGACGACGGTGCTTCCCGTGAGCGCCGCCTGACCGGCTGCCCAGCGAATGGCGTCGATCGATGCCGGCGATCCGTCGACTCCGACGACGATGCGACCCGTGCGGTCGGTCATGGCCTGCCTCCCTGCGTGTGGTTTCTGCTTCACCTTCACGATAGCCCCGCCACGCTGGGCATCTGCGCGCGAGGCACCCGTGGGGCGAGGGCGGCCGCGGTCGGCGATCGGGCCGCCACGGCGGCGCGAAACGGCCCTCGGGTGGCCGGTGCGCCGGCGGCCTGCGGCACAGTGGAGGCCGTGAAGAACAGATGGCTGATGCGGGCCGCCGACTCGATCCGGCCGCGGGTCGCGCAGCAGGAGACCGGGGACGGCGAGACGGATCTCGAGCGGCTGACCGAGCGGCGTGTCATCGATCTGGCGATGCGGGTCGCCGAGACGATGCTGACCGTCGGCGCGTCGGTCAACGACGTCACCCTCGCGGCGCTGCACATCCTGAAGCGGTACGGCGTGCATCCCGCGCACGTCGACGTCACCTACACCTCGATCACCGTCTCCTACTACCGCGGCCCGCGCGAGGACCCGCTCAGCGTCACCCGCGTCATCCAGGCGCGGACGACCGACTACACCCGCCTGCAGCGGCTCGCCGAGCTCACCTCGCGGATCGACGACGGCTTGGGGCTCGACGAGGCGCGCGCCCAGTTCGCGGGGATCAGCGCCGCCCCGCATCCCTACCGCCGCGCGGTCGTCACGCTGGCCAACGGCGGGATCGCCGGCGGCGTCGCGATCCTGCTCGGCGGCCAGCCGCTGATCGTGCTGGCGGCCGTGTTCTCGACGATCCTGATCACTGTGCTGCAGCACTCGCTGGGCAAGCGGCTGCTGCCGACCTTCTTCACCCAGGCGCTCGGCGCGCTCATCGTCACCGGCATCACGATGGTCATGACGGCGCTGGCGAAGGACCACGGCTGGTTCGGCGAGGTCCGGCCGTCGATCATCGTCGCCGCGGGCATCGTCGTGATGCTCGCGGGGATGTCCGTCGTCGGCGCGGCGCAGGACGCGATCGACGGGCACTACGTGACGGCCGGGGCCCGGGGCCTTGAGGTGGTGCTGCTGACCCTCGGCATCGTGATCGGGATCGCCGCCGGCCTGCGGCTGGGCTCGCGCGTCGGCTACGGCTTCCTGCTGTCGACCTCCGCCCCGAGCCTCGGTTCGCTGCAGGAGCAGCTCGTCGGCGTCACGGTGATCGCGGCCAGCTACGCCGTGGCGACGTACGCCGGGGCCCGCGCCGTCCTGCTCGCCGCCGCCATGGGGCTCATCGGCTGGGGCTTCTACCTGCTCGGCACCTGGGCGCAGCTCGGCCCGGCGGCCGCGAACGGGCTGGGCGCTCTCGCCGGCAGCTTCATCGCAGTGCTGATCAGCCGGTGGCTGCGGGTGCCCGCGCTGGCGCTGACCACGGCCGCGATCGTGCCGCTCGTGCCCGGCGCGACCATCTTCCGCGGTCTCCTGCAGCTGATCGACGCCAACGGCGCGCCGTACGACATGATGAACGGCGCGTCCACCCTGCTCGCCGCCGCCGGCGTAGCGGTCGCCATCGCCGCGGGCGTCTCCCTCGGTGCCTGGTTCGGCCGCCCGACCCGCGACACGATCACGATGGCCGCGCGCCGGCTGCGCCGGGACGGCGCTGCGTAGCATCGGGTGAGTGACCGACGCTCCTTCGCCGCATCCCGTAGAGGCCCCGCCGACGGCCGCCGACGTGGCGTACGCCGCCGCACGGCTGCGCACCGTCGTACGCCAGACCGCCCTCGAGCCCAGCGAACGGCTGAGCCGCCAGGCCGGCGTGCCGGTGCTGCTGAAGCGCGAGGACACCCAGCTGTGCCGGTCGTACAAGGTGCGCGGCGCGTACAACTTCATCTCCTCGCTGTCGCCCGAGGAGCGGCGCCGCGGCGTCGTCTGCGCCAGCGCGGGCAACCACGCGCAGGGCGTCGCGTACGCCTGCCGCGAGCTCGGCATCCACGGCAAGGTGTTCCTGCCGACCAACACGCCGCGGCAGAAGCGCCGGCGCATCGAGCAGATCGGCGGCGAGTGGATCACGCCGGTGATCGTCGGCCGCTCGTACGACGAGGCGAACCGCGCGGCGGTGGCCGACAGCCGCGAGACCGGCGCACTGTTCGTGCACCCCTTCGACGCGCCGCGCACCATCGCGGGACAGGGCACCGTCGCTGTCGAGATCCTCGAGGCGCTGCCGGAGGTCGACACCATCGTCGTGCCGGTCGGGGGCGGCGGGCTGCTGGCGGGCGTCTGCCTGTGGGTGCGGGAGAACCGGCCGGGCGTGCGCATCGTCGGCGTCGAGCCGGCCGGCGCGCCCAGCATGCAGGCCGCGCTGGACGCGGGCCTCCCGGTGGCGCTGCCCGAGATCGACACCTTCGTCGACGGCGCCGCGGTCGGGCGCGTCGGCGACACGTCGTTCGCCGTCGCGGCGGGGCTCGTCGACCAGATCGTGTCGGTGCCCGAGGGCGCGGTCTGCACCGAGATGCTGGAGCTGTACCAGAACGAGGGCATCATCGCCGAGCCGGCCGGCGCGCTGGCGTCGGCCGCGCTGCGCGGCTACCTCGACCACCGCCCGGAGGGGCCCGTGGTGTGCATCGTCTCGGGCGGTAACAACGACGTCTCCCGGTACGCCGACATCCTGGAGCGCTCGCTCATTCACGAGGGCCTGCGGCACTACTTCCTGGTCACCTTCCCGCAGGAGCCCGGCGCGCTGCGCGGCTTCCTCACCGACGTCCTGGCCGAGGGCGAGGACATCGTGCTGTTCGAGTACGTCAAGAAGAACAACCGCGAGACCGGACCGGCGCTCGTCGGCATCGAGATCGACGACGCCGGCGGGCTGCCGTCGCTGCTGGAGCGGATCGCCGCCAGTCCCCTGCAGATCGACCGCGTCCAGCCCGGCACCCCGCTGTCGGGGTTCCTGCTGTAGCGAGGGGCGCCCCATCACGCCGTCGGCGGCCGACGCCCGCGCGGGGCTAGCCTGGCGGCATGACGATCGACGTGCGCAAGAACGCTGAGCTCCACCGGTACGAGGCCGTCGCCGACGGCGACACCGTCGCCGGCTTCGCGGAGTACAAGGAGAACGGCGACACCGTCACGTTCACCCACACCGAGGTCGACGACGCGTTCGGCGGCGAGGGCGTCGGTGGGCAGCTCGCGAAGGTCGCGCTGGATCAGTCCCGCAGCGACGGCAAGCGCGTCGTCCCGCTGTGCCCGTTCATCAAGGGCTACATCGAGAAGCATCCCGAGTACGCCGACCTCGTCCGCTGAGGATCCGCCGCCACCCGGCGTCCGACAGCGATCTGCGGGGCAGCCGGTGACGGTAATGCCCCCATACCGTCACTGACTGCCCCGCAGATCTCGGTCCGCTCGCCGGCGGACGTCGTTCGCTACCCCCCGAGCGGCGGCTTCGTCGGGTTGCACGCGTCGCCGGGGCTCGGCACGATGCTCTTGTACCCCTGCGAGACGAACTGCCCGTAGCTCTGGGTGCCGTGGATCGTCAGCCAGTCATCGTTGAAGCCCGGCGGGTTGTTCTCGATCGAGTCCGGCGCATCGAGGCCGGAATAGACGCATTCCGACTTCGCATGGGCCGGCCCTTGCGTGGATCCGTAGTTGTTGCCGGTGTACTCCCCCGCCCAGGCGGTCCCCCCGAGACCGATGACCAGGCCTGCCGCGAGCCGAGGCCCGTTACTGCTCGTCGCATGTCCCACCTCTTTCCCGCCGCCCCCCACGAACGGCTAGTTCGGATGCTAGACCCGGCGAAAGCGACGGCGACCCCGTAGAAATACGGGTGTCCGGCGCCGTCTCCCGCGCGCGCCGGCGGCCTGCGGGAGCGCTCCTAGGTCGGGATCTGACCCTTCGCCGCCCGGATGAAGTCCCCCGCGACCGCGACGGCCGGCTTCGAGGAGTCGGCTCCGACGAGCAGGACGGCGAACGCCAGGTCCTTGTAGTAGCCCACGAACCACCCGTGCGAGTGGCTGCCGTCGCCGAACTGCGCCGTCCCGGTCTTCCCGGCGAGCCCGCTGATGTCGTTGACCGACTTCGCCGTACCGGAGGCGACCGTCTCGGCCATCATCGCCCGTAGCGCCGTGATGACCTGCGGCGACGGCGCCGGCGGCGACTGGTCCGCGGTCGTTGGCTGCCCGGTGACGAGGGTCGGCAGAGGCGTGCTCCCGTGCGCGACGGTCGCCGCCATGAGGGCCATCGCGAACGGGGACGCGACCACCTTGCCCTGGCCGATCGAGTCCTCGACCATTTCCGCGTCGCTGGTCGCCACCGGTGCCTTCCCGGTGATCGTGGTGAGACCCGGCGCGACGTAGTCGACGCCCAGGCCGAAGCCGAGGGCCTGGTCGTGCAGGGCGTTCGCCGGCAGCTCGGCCGCGAGCGCCGCGATCGTGGTGTTGCAGGAATGCGCGAACGCGGTGTGCAGCGGGACGGTACCCAGATCGAACTCCTCGTCGTTGGGAATCGTGCGGCCCTTGATCGTGGCCTTGCCGGGGCAGTCCAGCTGGGTGTCCGGTTGCGCGGCGCCCGCGGCCAGCGCGGCGGCGGTGCTGACGATCTTGAACGTCGAGCCGGGCGCGTACTGGCCGGTGAGGGCGACGGGCCCCTCGACGTCCGCGGCGGCGTTCTGCGCCACCGACAGCACACCACCGGTCGACGGTTGCACGGCGACGAGCACCGCCTGCCCAGGCACCTTGTCAACGGCCGCCTGGGCGGCGGCCTGCAGGGTCGCGTCGAAGGTGGTCGGGATGGTGCTCACCGGGGCGGCCGGCACGTCGAGCAACGTGGCGCGGTTGTCGTTCTTGGCGTCCTGCAGCTGCAGGCTCCAGCCGGTCGAGGCCTTGGCGGCGCTGTCCCAGGTGCTCTGCAGCCCGGACAGGGCGACCGAGCGCAGCCCCTTCGCGGCGGTCAGCAGCCGGGCCTGCTTGTTGCTGGTGATCCCCGGCAACGCCGGCACCGAGACCGACGCGGCGGCCTCGGGGCGCAGCGCGACCAGCGTGAACGTCTCGCTCGCCGATGAGATCTGGCCGGCGATCGCATCGGGGGTGAACGAGGCGTCGATGGGCGACAGCGCCCCGGACAGCGCCTGCGCGGTGCCGGCCGGATCGGTGACCTTGCGGGGGTCGACCCGCACGACGGTGACCAGCTGCTCGCTCATCAGCGGCTGGCCGTTGCGGTCGAGGATCACCGGCTTGGTGCCGGGCGCCTGCACGACCTGCAGGTGGGTGTCTCCGGTGAGCTGGGGGTGGATGACCGACGGCTTCCAGTCGATCTTCCAGTCGTTGTTCTTGTCGGTCACCAGCTGCGCGGTGACCTTATAGGCCAGCTCCCGGCCGAGCACCTTCAAGGCGACCTGGTACTTCACGGTGCCCTCCGCTGTCGACGCCGTCACCTCGTCGAGGGTGTATGCCGTCTCGGGCTTGCTGAGCTGCTCGGTGACGAAGGTGAGGTCGGCCGCCGCCTTGTCGGGGTCGGTGGTGTACGACGCCGCGTGCGCGTAGTCGCGGGCGGTCATCGCCTCGGCGAACTTCGCGGCCACGTCGCGGGCCGCGGCGCGCTCCTTCTTGGTGAGCCCGCACGATGCCGTGATGAGCGTCAGGGCGACCAGCAGCGCCACGATCGCGGTACGGCGTCGGCTCGGCACAAGCATCTCCTTCGGGCGGGAACGGCGAGCGCGGCGTCGCCACCTGCGATTCTTCCCCATGCGCCGCGGCGCTGCTGCGACGTGCGCCGCGGCGTTCGCCCCACCGTCCGGTCACAGTCGCTCCTGGGCGATGACCACCCGCGGCGAAGTGCTTAGAATTCCAGGGTGCTCTGACTGACCTCGGAGCAAGGAACGATCGCGCCGTCGCGCGATGAGCAAGGGGGAGCTACGTGAGCGCTTTCGACATGAGCCAGCAGGAGGCGACCGCGCCGGCCGCGCCGGCCGCGACGGCCCACCAGCGCGCCGAGCAGCCGTCGGACGCCGCCGATCCCGGTGTCGTGTTCCAGCGCCTCGCGCACCTGATCTACCAGGACACCGACCCGAAGTCGGTGCACCAGGCCCTCGTCGTGGCCGCGCGCGAGCTGATCGACGGATGCGATCACGCGACGCTGATGGTCGCGACGCACGGCCGCTTCGATACCGTCGCCGCGACCGATGAGACCGCCGCGCTGATCGACTCCTACGAGCGCGAGCTCGGCACCGGTCCGTGCCTGGACGCGATCCTCGACGAGGCGTTCCAGCTGGACGCCAACCTCGAGGACGGCAGCCAGTGGCCCGAGCTGGCCGCCCGGGTGCTCAGCACCACTCCTGTGCGCGGCATGCTCGGCTACCGGCTGATGGCCGACGAGCGGAAGGTGGGCGCCCTGAACGTCTTCTCCGACACCCCGGGCGCGCTGGACGAGCGGTCGGCCAACCAGGGTGCCGTCGTCGCGGCGTTCGCCTCGGTGTCGCTGATGATGCTCAGCGCCAAGGACCAGGCCGACACGATGCGCCTCGGCCTGGACAGCAACCGCGAGATCGGCAAGGCGATCGGCCTGCTGATGGCCGCGCACCGCTTCACCGAGGACGAGGCCTTCGCGCTGCTCCGCAAGACCTCGCAGAACCTCAACATAAAGATCTCGGCGGTCGCCCGCAAGATCATCGAGGGCCAGCAGGTGCAGTACTCGCCGAACCAGAAGCCGACCTCGCGCTGAGCGCGGCGCCGCGGCCGACGTTCCGCCGTCAGTCCATCCCGGCGTCGGCGAACCGGCTGAACTTGCCCTGGAAGATTGCCAGCGCCTCACCGGTCGGGCCGTTGCGGTGCTTGGCCACGATGAGGTCGGCTTCCCCGACCCGGTCGGTGTCCTTCTCGTAGACCTCGGGGCGGTTGATCAGGATCGCGACGTCGCAGTCCTGCTCGATCGCGCCGGACTCGCGCAGGTCGGACAGCATCGGCTTCTTGTCCGTACGGGTCTCCGGTCCGCGGTTGAGCTGCGAGATCGCGATGACCGGCACCTCGAGCTCCTTGGCCAGCAGCTTCAGCGCTCGGGAGAACTCCGATACCTCCTGCTGGCGCGATTCGACGCGCTTGCCCGAGGTCATCAGCTGCAGGTAGTCGACGACGATCAGGCTGAGGTCGTGGCGCTGCTTGAGGCGGCGTGCCTTCGCCCGGATCTCCATCATCGACATGTTGGGCGAGTCGTCGATGAACAGCGGCTTGTCGGCGATGTCGCCGCTCTTCAGGACGAGCTTGCTCCACTCGTCGTCGTTGAGGTCGCCCGAGCGCACCCGGTTCAGCGGGATGGAGGCCTCGGCGGAGAACAACCGCATCGCGATCTCGGACTTGCTCATCTCGAGCGAGAAGATCACCGAGGCCTTGTTGTGCCGCAGCGAGCACGATCGGACGAAGTCGAGGGCGAGCGTCGACTTGCCCATGCCGGGGCGGGCGGCCACGACGATCATCTGGCCGGGAAACAGGCCGTTGATGATCTCGTCGAGGGAGTGGAATCCGGTCGGCACGCCGGCCTGCTCACCGTGTGCGCCGATCATCTCGATCTCGCTGATCACCGGCTCGACCAGATCGCCCAGGACGACGTAGTCCTCGGTGGTACGCCGCTCGGTGACGTCGTAGATCGCGGCCTGTGCACGGTCGACGACCTCGTCGACCTCGCCCAGCGAGTCGGCGTCCCCGCTGGCCGCCCCGTAGCCCATCTGCACGATGCGGGTGCCGGCGTCCACCAGCCGCCGCAGCACGGCCTTCTCGGCGACGATGTTCGCGTAGTAGCCGGCATTGGCCGCCGTCGGCACCAGGTTGATCAGGGTGTGCAGGTAGGCGGCGCCGCCGATCCGCATCAGGTGCCCGCGCTTGGTCAGCTCGTCTCCGACGGTGAGGATGTCGGCCGGCTCACCGCGACCGTAGAGGTCGAGGATCGCCTCGTGGATGAGCTGGTGGGCGGGCCGGTAGTAGTCGTCGGTCTGCAGCGTCTCCACGACATCGGCGATGGCGTCCTTCGAGAGCATCATGCCGCCGAGCACCGACTGCTCGGCCGGTACGTCCTGCGGAGGCTGACGGTCGATCTCGCTACGAGTCGGCTCGTCGTACTCCGGCGGGCTCTCGATCAACACGACCTCCAACTTCGGCAAGCTCCTCGCGTCGAGGAAGTCCTCGATCGCCCCTGATGTGCGCATCCTCCGGGACGGCTCCGACAGTTTTCCGGACCTCCGCGGACGATGGACCACTCGACGATAGGGGCCTCCTGAGGGCCCCGACAACTCTCGATGTGCACGCACGTGTGGACAACCTGTGGACGACACGCACGGCCATGTGGACGACCCGCGGACGGCTTGTGGTCGCCGCTGTGCACAACTGGTGGATTACTCACCGACATGCCGTCTGACCTGCGGATTTATGCAGCCGACCCTGTGGATGAAAGTTTTTTCGCGCGAATTTTCGCGACCCCGGCCCGGCTCTTACACCGGCCTCCGGGCGTGTCGCAACCCCCGATGAACGAGGGATTTTCCCCATGTTATCCACAGCACGAACACGGACTTCACGTCCGCGGAGCCGGTGCGCGGCGGCGCGCCAGCGTGGTATCGCGGGCAGCACGAAAGAGGGGTCGCCCGCGCGGCAGGAACAACTACCTGCCTGCGCGGACGACCCCTCTTCGCGAAGAGCTGTCTCGCCTACCGACCGATCAGCCGGCGGCCACGACCTCGACCTTGAACGAGCCGGTGACCTCGTCGTGGATCCGGACCTTGACGTCGTGGGTTCCGGTCGCCTTGATGTGGCCCGGGATCTCGATGCGACGCTTGTCCAGCTCCGGACCACCGGCGGACTTGACGGCCTCGACGATGTCACCGGAGGTGACCGAGCCGAAGAGCCGGCCGTCGGCGCCGGCGCGCGCGGCGTGCGTGACGCTCAGGCCCTCCAGCGACGCGGCGATCTGCTTGGCGTGGTCGAGGTCGCGGGCCCCGCGGACGTCGCGAGCGCGCTTGATCTGGGCGATCTGCTTCTCGCCGCCCTTGGTCGCGACCATCGCGACGCCGCGAGGGATGAGGTAGTTGCGGCCGTAGCCGCTCTTGACCTCGACGACGTCGCCGGGGGCGCCCAGACCGGTGACTTCCTGGGTAAGGATCAGCTTCATGTTCGACATCTTTGGCGTCTCCTTAGCGAGCGGTGCTCGTGTAGGGCAGCAGAGCCATCTCGCGGGCGTTCTTGATCGCCTTGGCGAGCTGGCGCTGCTGCTGCGAGGTCACACCGGTGACGCGGCGGGCACGGATCTTCCCCCGGTCGGAGATGTACTTGCGAAGCATCGCGGTGTCTTTGTAGTCGATGTACTCGATCTCGGCCGCGAAGAGCGGGTTGGGCTTCTTCTTCGGCTTGCGGATAACGGGCTTTGCCATGTGTTGCTCCTGATGAAATGCGTGCTGAGGTGCGGCGTACGCCGCTGATCGTTAGAAGGGCGGTTCGTCGCTGAAGCCGCCACCGGACGATGCCGGTGCCGAGCCCCAGGGATCCTCGGTGGCCGCTCCGCCACCGCCGCCGTAGCCGCCACCCCCGCCGGAACCGCGAGAGGCGCGCGTGACCTTGGCGGTCGCGTAGCGCAGCGACGGGCCGATCTCGTCGACCTCGAGCTCGACGACCTGACGCTTCTCGCCTTCCTTCGTCTCGTACGACCGCTGCTTCAGCCGGCCGGTGACGACGACCCGGGCGCCCTTGGTGAGCGACTCGGCGACGTTCTCGGCCGCCTGCCGCCAGATCGAGCACCGCAGGAACAGCGCTTCGCCGTCCTTCCACTCGTTGGTCTGGCGGTCGAAGGTGCGCGGGGTCGATGCGACGGTGAAGTTCGCTACGGCCGCACCCGAGGGGGTGAAGCGCAGCTCGGGATCAGCGGTCAGATTCCCGACCACGGTGATGACGGTCTCGCCTGCCATGAGGTGTCCTCTCGAAGGTCCGTTCGCGGTGCGTCCGGCTCAGTCTGTCCGCCGGTGCCGACCTTGGGAAGGCCGGGGCGAGACTGGCTGTGCACACCGCGCGGGCAGTGGATAAGTCCGCCGGATTCCTAGCGGATGTCCGGGCGGATGACCTTGGTGCGCAGGATCGACTCGTTCAGGTTGAGCTGACGGTCGAGCTCCGACACGGTCGCGGGCTCGCAATGCATGTCGATGACGGCGTAGATGCCCTCGGCATGCTTGTCGATCTCGAAGGTCAGCCGGCGGCGTCCCCACACGTCGACCTTGTCCACCGTGCCGCCGTCCTTCTTCACGATCGACAGGAACTGATCGAGCGACGGGGTAATGGTGCGTTCCTCAAGCTGCGGGTCGAGGATGACCATCATTTCGTAATGACGCACTAGTAAACCCACCTCCTCTGGACTGAACGGCTGCGGGATTTCCGCAGCAGGAGGGTCTAGCGTCCGATGCCGGCGTCGAGACGCGGCATCCGTGCCACCTCAACCGGGTGGCGAGATGACGTACAAGAGTACCGCGCCGGTCGACGGTGACGCGAGCGAAGGTGACCGGCGGCACCCCGGCGGGCGGCGGGCTACCTTCCGCTCCACTGCGGTGCCCGCTTCTCGAAGAACGCGGCCACTCCCTCGGCACGGTCGGCGGAGTCGTACACCGTCGCCTTGGCCTCGTCGGTCAGCGCGAAGCCCAGGTCGTCGTCGCTGCCGACGTACGCCGTGATCACCCCGAGCGCCAGGCGCACGGCGAGCGGGCCGTTCGCGCAGATCGACTCGGCCAGCGCGATCGCGTCGTCGAGCACCCGGTCCGGCTCGCTCACGCGGTTGACCAGCCCGAAGGCCGCTGCCCGCTCGGCGGTGATCGGCTCCCCGGTCAGCGCGAGCTCGGTGGCCATGTTGAGCGGCAGCGCCCGCGGACCGCGGAACAGGCCGGCGCAGGTCGGGATCAGGCCACGCTTGACCTCCGGGAGGCCCAGGACGGCTGTCCGGCTCGCCACGATCAGGTCGCAGGCCAGGGCGATCTCGAGGCCGCCGCCCAAAGCCGCGCCCTGCAGTGCGGCGATCAGCGGCGTACGGCGGTGCCGCCGGATGATGCCGTACTCGCCGCCGCGCTCGGTCACGTAGTCGCCGTTGGCCTGCAGGTCGCTGCCGGCGCAGAACACGGCGCCGTTCCCGGTGAGCACGCCGCACCAGAGGTCGTCGTCGTCATCGAGGAGATTCAATGCCTCGTCGAGCGCGTCCGCGAGCGCGCGGTCCACGGCGTTGCGCTTGTCCGGTCGGTTCAAAGTGATGAGAAGGAGGTGGTCGCGGCGTTCGGTCTCGACAAGGCTCATGGCGTCGATGCTAGGGGTGATGCGCGCGCGTGAAAACCGCGCGAGCCGTCGGTCGGCGGCCGGCGACGGTCTGCATGCGCGTCGCGAGGAGGGGTAAGAAGGTGCTGCCACCATCTGCAGGTGCACCGCCACGGACAGGAAGGACACCCCATGGGCCTCGACGACATGATCGGCAAGGGCAAGGACGCCTTGTCGAAGGCGACCCACGACGAGCAGCAGTCGGACGCGCTGCTCGACAAGGGCGAGCGTCTCGCCGACGACAGGTTCGCCGGCCACGATGAGCAGATCGCGAAGGGCCGCGACGCGCTCGACGACCGCCTCGGCGACGGGCAGTAGCCGCCCGCGATCCTCTCGAACGCCCGAGGCCCGGACAGTGGTCTCGGGCGCTTCGTTCGCCGACCACGACCTACCGAAGGAGCACACGATGAGCGGACTCGACGACATCATGAAGAAGGCCGAGCAGGCCCTCGGTGACGAGCAGCCGGGCGACGTCCCCGCTACGCACTCCGCCGGCACCCCGGGGGCCCGGCCCGCGAACCCCAGCGAGGTGCCCGGGCAGGACTCGCCGCACACGGTCCCGGGAGAGGGCAAGCCCGGCGGTGTCCCGCACGACGCGCCGCGGCCCGGGGACGGCGAGCACGACTCGCCGGGCACCCCGCCGGAGCCGAACGCCGCACCGGCGTCCGAGCCGAGCAGTGCGCCGACGGCCCAGCCGGGCGTAGCGCCGGACCCCGGACCGGACGGTGATTCACCCGTGGGCTTCCCCGCGCCGGGGACGCCGCCGACCACCGACCGCCCGGCGGACGCGCCGGGCACCCAGGGCGAGCCGCTGTAGCGCGACCGGCGCCACCTGGCACTGCTGCACGACCGGCGCCGCGGTCCGCAACTCCCCAACCGGCGCCGCCCGGTCGGAGCCCGCCGGCGCCGCCCGGTCAAGGGCCGCCCAAAGATCACGCCTGAGGCGCCTCGTCCACCCCGAGCGGACAAGGCGCCTCAGGCGTGACGGTTTCCGGACGCCCGAACGGCCCGAGCCCTGCGGGGCCGAGGGGCCGGGCGAGCCTCGGGGCATGTGCCGGAGGCCGCCGGCATGGCAGGGTGGGGACATGAAGGTCGATCTCCTGCTGCGCAACGGTCTCATACACACCATGGACGGTCGACGAACGGCGTCGTCCGTCGCGATCTGGAACGGCCGCGTCATCGCCCTCGACGAGGAGCTGGACGCGCGCCGCGTAGTCGACCTGCGCGGCCGCGCCGTCACACCGGGCTGGCACGACGCGCACAACCACATGGCGATGTTCGGCATCATGATGGGCGAGCTCGACCTGAGCTACGACGCGGTGCACAGCCTCGACGAGCTGTACGCCGCCGTCCGCGCGGCGGCGGACGCCGCTCGGCCCGGTGACTGGATCGTCGGGGCACGGTACGACCAGAACAAGCTCGGGGCGCACCCGACCCTGCAGCGACTCGACGAGATCGCCCCGCAGAACCCGGTCTGGCTCAAGCACACCTCGGGGCACATGGCCGTGGTGAACTCCGCGGTGCTGCGCCAGACCGACGCCGACCACCCGCCCGAGGGCGGCGTCGTGGTCCGCGACGAGGCCGGGCAGCCCACCGGGCTGCTGCAGGAGCAGGCCCAGCGGCTGGTGCAGGACCTGGTCCGGCCGTACTCGCAGCGTCAGCTGGTCGAGGCGATCACCCGGGCGTCCGCGCAGTACGCCGCCGAGGGGCTGGTCGGCGTCACCGAGGCCGGCATCGGCGCGGGCTGGGTCGGCAACTCCCCCGTCGAGGCGGCGGCGTACCAGGAGGTCTTCGAGCGGGGGCTGCTGAAGCAGCGCGTCACCCTCATGCCGGTCTCCGACGCCCTGCACACCGTCGACCGCGGCACGGAGGACGGGCCGGCGTACGCCCTGGACCTCGGCCTGCGGACCGGGTTCGGCGGCGACATGCTGCGGCTCGGCCCGCTCAAGGTGTTCAGCGACGGCAGCCTCATCGGGCACACCGCGGCGATGTGCGAGGAGTTCGCCAACGCGCCCGGCGAGGTCGGCTTCCTCCAGGAGGACGTCGAGTCCCTCAAGCGGAAGATCCGCGGCGGGCACCGCGCCGGCTGGCAGGTCGCGACGCACGCCATCGGCGACCGCGCGGTATCGACGGTGCTGGATATCTACGAGGAGGTCCTGGCCGAGCTGCCGCGGGCGGACCACCGGCACCGCATCGAGCACTGCGGCGTGAGCCGGCCGGACGACGTCGAACGGCTGCTGCGCCTCGGGGTCATCCCGGTGCCGCAGGGCCGGTTCATCGAGGAGATCGGCGACGGCATGATGACCGCGCTCGGCGCGGAGCGCTCCGAATGGTGCTACCGCGGCCAGTCGTTCCTCGCCGCGGGCGGCGTCCTGCCGGGGTCCTCGGACCGCCCGGTGGTCCTCGGCGCGCCGCTGTTGGGCATGCAGGCCATGGTGACGCGGCGGACCGGCTCCGGACAGCTGCTGGGCGCCGCCGAGGCGGTCTCGGCGTACGACGCCGTGCGCGCGTACACCGCCGGGTCGACGTACGCCAACCGCAGCGACGACGTCACCGGGACCCTCGAGGTCGGCAAGTACGCCGACCTCGTCGTCCTCGACCGCGACCCGCTGCAGACCCCCGGCCAGGAGCTCGGAGGCATCGGCGTGCTCGCCACGATGGTCGCCGGCGAGCTCACCCACGGCGAGCTCTAGACCCCGGCTGATCGGTACGCGCCGCTCTCGAACCGGCGCCGGCGAACCGGCGTCGCACCACGTCTCGACGTCGGTCGCTGGCGCTCCCTCGCTCGACGGCCGTTGTTCAGCGCCGACCGGAACCGATGCTCAGCACCGACCGGGGCCGATGCTCAGCGCCAGCCGAGGGCGGGGGCGACGTCGGTCAGCAGCGCCTCGATGACGTGCGCGTTGTACTCCACGCCGAGCTGGTTGGGCACGGTCAGCAGCAGCGTGTCGGCCGCCGCGATCGCCTCGTCCGCGCGCAGGTCCTCGATGAGCTTGTCCGGCTCGGCGGCGTAGGTCTTGCCGAACCGGGCGCGACCGCCCTCGAGGTGGCCCACCTGGTCGCTGCTGTTCGCCTCGAGACCGAAGTACGCCCGATCCATGTCATTCACGATCGGGAAGATGCTGCGGCTGACCGACACCCGCGGCTGCCAGTCGTGGCCGGCCGCCGTCCACGCGTCGCGGAACCGGGCGATCTGCTCGGCCTGCAGCTGGTGGAACGGCACGCCGGTGTCCTCGGTGAGCAGCGTGGAGCTCATCAGGTTCATGCCCTTGCGGGCGGTCCATTCGGCGGTGCTGCGCGAGCCCGCTCCCCACCAGATCCGTCGGCGCAGTCCCGGCGAGTGCGGCTCGAGGCGCAGCAGGCCCGGAGGGTTGGGGAACATCGGCCGCGGGTTCGGCTCCGCGAACCCCTCGCCCTCGAGCATCTGCAGCAGGACGTCGGTGTGGCGACGCGCCATGTCCGAGCCGTCCTCGCCCTCCGCGGGCTGGTAGCCGAAGTAGCGCCAGCCGTCGATGACCTGCTCCGGCGATCCGCGGCTGATGCCGAGCTGCAGCCGGCCACCGCTGATCAGGTCGGCGGCTCCGGCGTCCTCGGTCATGTAGAGGGGGTTCTCGTAGCGCATGTCGATGACGCCGGTGCCGATCTCGATGCGGCTGGTCCGCGCGCCCACGGCGGCGAGCAGCGGGAACGGCGAGCCGAGCTGCCGGGCGAAGTGGTGCACCCGGAAGTAGGCGCCGTCCGCGCCGAGCTCCTCGGCCGCGACGGCGAGGTCGATCGACTGGTGCAGGACATCGGCGGCACTGCGCGCCTGCGAGTGCGGTGAGTCGCTCCAGTGGCCGAAGGACAGGAAACCGATTTTTTTCATAGAACGTTCAACTACTTTCGGAGCGCTCTTGTTCCCGTCGCGCCGCTACACCGCGTCGAGCGCGCGCCGCGTCGCGTCGATGAGCCACTCGAGCTCAGCGTCGGTCATCACGAACGGCGGCGAGTACTGCATGCCCCGGCCGTCGGCGCCGATCTTGCGGCTGATGACCCCCTCCGCCTGCAGCGCCGCGTAGAACCGCGTCGCCCCGTCAGCGTCGTGGCTGACCACCGACCCGATCAGCCCCGCACCGCTGCGGATCTCGGCGACGTTGCGGTGGTCGGCCAGCGACTGCAGCCCGGCGTCCAGCAGCGGTTCGAGGTGGCGGACCCGGTCGAGCAGCCCGTCGCCGTCGATCACGTCGAGGTTCGCCAGCGCGGCGGCCGCGCAGGTCGCGTGCCCGCTGTAGGTGAGGCCGTGCTTGAAGATCGCGTCCGTGCCGTCGTCCCAGAACGGGGCGCAGATGGTCGGCGAGACGACGACGCCGCCGACCGGCAGGTAGCCGCTGGAGACGCCCTTGGCGAACGTGATCATGTCGGGATCGAGGTCCCAGCGCTGCGAGGCGAACCACTCGCCGGTGCGCCCGAAGCCGGTGATGACCTCGTCGGCGACGAACAGGATGCCGTGCCGGCGGCACAGCTCGCGCACCTTCTGCAGGTACTCCTCGCCCGGGAAGATGGCGCCCCCGGCACCGATCACCGGCTCGCAGAAGAACGCGGCGACGAGCTCGGGCCCGGCGTTCATGATGACCTTCTCGACGTCGTCGGCGTCCGTCGCCGACGCGCGCAGGATGTCCGGTACCAGGTCGCCGTACCCCTCACGCATGGCCGGCATCCAGCCCAGCGACGTGCCGAAGCCGTGCAGCCCGTGGTAGGCGTGCTCGCGGCTGATCAGGATGCGCCGCTGCGGCTCGCCGGTGGCGGTGAAGTAGCGGCGGGCGAGTTTGGCGGCGGTGTCGATCGCGTCGCTGCCGCCCGAGCCGAGGAACACCTTGGCGTCCGGGCCGAGCGGCGCGAGCCCGACGATGCGGTCGGTGAGCGCCTTGGTCACCGGGGTGGCGAAGTTGCCGAACGAGTGGAAGCCTTCGAGCTGCTCCATCTGCCGTCGTACGGCGTCGGTGATCCGCTGGTCGCCGTGCCCGATGTTGGCGTACCAGAGGCTCGCGCCGGCGTCGAAGAACTTGCGGCCGTCGTCGCTCCACAGCCAGCAGCCCTGGCCGCGGGTGAAGACCAGCTCGTCGTCCTTCACCAGGGACATCTGGCCCTGGGGATGCCAAAACGTGGTGCCCATCGCGTTCCTCCAACTCCTCGGCTACTGCAGACCGCGGCGACGCAGCAGGGGTTCGATCTCCGGCTCGCGGCCCCGGAAGGCGACGTACGACGCCATCGGGTCCCGGCTGCGCCCCCGCGAGAGCAGCTCGCGACGGAAGTGCTCGCCGTTCTGCCGGGTCAGCCCGCCGTTCTCCTTGAACCACTCCACCGTATCGGCGTCGAGCACCTCGCTCCAGATGTACGAGTAGTACGCGGCGTCGTAGCCGCTGCCGAAGACGTGGTTGAAGTACGTCGTCGAGTACCGCGGCGGGATCGCGTCGTGCAGCAGCCCCACCTCGGCCAGCGCGGCCCGCTCGAACTCGGGGATCGAGCGCACGGCCGCGGCCTGCGCGGGGCTCAGCTTGTGCCACTCCTGGTCCAGCAGAGCCGCCGCGAGGTAGGCCGCCGTCTCATAGCCCTCGCCCCAGAGCGCCGACTCGGCCAGCTGCCGGACGACGTCCGGATCCAGCGCCTCGCCGGTCTCGTGGTGGACGGCGTAGTGGGCGATGATCTCCGGCCACTCGATCCACATCTCGTTGACCTGGCTGGGGAACTCGACGAAGTCGCGCCCCACGGAGGTGCCCGACAGGCTCGGGTAGCGGGTGTCGGCGAGCAGGCCGTGCAGCGCGTGCCCGAACTCGTGGAACATCGTGCGGACCTCGTCGAGGGTGAGCAGCGTCGGCTCCCCGGCCGACGGCTTGGGCACATTGAGGTTGTTGCAGACCACCGGACGCCGGCCGAGCAGCGTCGACTGGTCGACGAGGTTGTTCATCCACGCGCCGCCGCGCTTGCTGTCGCGCGCGTAGACGTCGTGCAGGAACAGCCCGAGACCGCTCCCGTCGGCGTCCAGCACCTCGAACACCCGGACGTCGGGGTGGTAGCCGACGAGATCGGTGCGCTCGACGAAGCTCAGTCCGTACACCCGCTCGGCCGCGTGGAACACGCCGTCCCGCAGCACCCTCTCGAGCTCGAAGTACGGCCGCAGCGCCGCGGTGTCGACGTTGTAGCGCTGCGCCCGCACCCGGTTGCTGTAGTAGGCCCAGTCGTGCGCGGCCACCTCGAACCGCTCCGTTCCGGCGGCATCCTGCTCGCGGTCGGCCCGCTCCTGGATGACCGCCAGCTCCGCCAGCGCGTTGCGGGCCGCCGGTCCGGCCATCGGGTAGACGCGCTCCTCGATCGCCTCCGGGGTTGCCGCGGTCTGGTCCGCGACGGCGTACGCCGCATGCGTGGGGTAGCCGAGCAACGCCGCGCGCTCCGCGCGGATCCGCACCATCTCGAGGATCAGGTCGCCCGTGTCGTTGGCGTTCCCCCGCCGGCCGCGGCTCACCGCGGCCTCGTGGATGCGTCGCCGGGACTCCCGGTTCGTCAACGACGCGAGCGCGGGCTGCGCGGTCGGCAGCACGAGCGTGACGAGGTACTTCCCGTCCAGGCCGCGGGCCCGCGCGGCGTCCGCGTACGCCGAGATCGCGGACGTCGACAGCCCGTCGAGCTCCGCGGCGTCGTCGAACAGCACGGCGGAGTCGTTGGTGTCGGCCTGCAGGCGCCGCCCGAACTCCGTCTTGAGCTCCGCGAGGCGCGTGTTATGCAGCCGAAGCTGCTCCTTGCCGTCGTCGTCCAGAGCGGCGCCCCGCAGCTCGAAATCCCGGAGGTAGCGCTCGACCAGGTAGCCGTCCTCCTCGTCGAGGCCGCCGGCGTCCCGCACGGCGCGGATCCGCCGGTACAGCTGCGGATCGAGGGTGACCGCGTCGGCGTGGGCGGCCAGCACCGGCGCGATGTCCGCCTCCAGGGCGCGCAGGTCGTCGTCGCTGTCGGCGCCGATCTTGTTGAAGAACACCCGCTGGGCGACGCCGAGGATCTCCCCGGCGCGCTCGAGCGCGACCACCGTGTTGGCGAACGTCGGCGGCTCGTCCGAGCCGGTGATCGCCGCGATCTCGCTCCGGTGCTGCTCGAGCCCGGCCTCGAACGCCTCTCGGTAGTGCCCGAACCGCAGGGCGGTGAAGTCCGGGAGGTGGTACGGGAGCGGGCTGGGCGCGATCAGCGGGTTGCTCATTCCCCTACTGTCCCCGAGGGCCCGAGCGGAGCCGACCGGGGGGGTGCCGGACGAAGCCGACCGGGGGTGCCGGGCGGGTGGCTACTGGCCGTCCCACTTGAGGGTGACCTGACCACCGAGCGGGACCCGGAGCTCGGCCTTGCCGTCCGCGCCCACGGTGAGCGCGTACCCCGCGACGCTCGCCCGGCGGCCCGAGCCGTACGGCGAGTCGGAGCTGTTGATCGCGTCGCCGCCGTACACCGCGGAGCCGCCGTGCGCCTGCGCGTCCTGCGCCTCCGCGGGGCCGGCCTCGAAGGATCGGCTCTCGGCCTCGCCGCCCACCGCCGGCAGCTCGGCGTCGCGATCGTGCCCGGTCTCGGCGTCCTCCCCGTGACCGGCGGCGGTGTCGCCTTCCCACTCCGTCGCGGACGGCCGCTCCTCCTCATCCAGCGCGTGCCGCGGCGTGGACGTGCTCGAGTACCCGTCGGGGACCTGGGCGTCGGTGGGCTGCACGTCGGCCTCGGAGACGTTCTGCGCGCTGTCGGTCGTCCACGGATCACCGGCGTCCGCCCGGGTCGAGCCGCCGCCGGGGCCGGCCGCGCCCGGCGCCGTGCCGACGGCGGGAACGGATTGCGCGAGCATCGTCTGGGAGCTGTCCGGCGAACCACCCGGAACACCGCCTTGGCCGGGGACACCCTGGCCCGGACCACCCTGATCGGGGCCGCCTTGACCGGCGTGCGCGGCACCCGGCTGGCCGCCACCGGCCGCGGCTCCCCGGTCGGTGCCGCCGAGCGCGCCCGGCGCGGCATCGAAGTCGGCGCTGGAGAGCGGCAGGCCCTCCTTGACGGTCGCCGCCGGCTCACCCCACTGCGAGGTCGTGGGGTCGTAGCGCTGGGAGACGCCGCACTCGGCGTAATACGTCTGCCCGTCCTTGACGTAGGGAGCGATGCCGAAGACGCTGTTCCAGGCCGGCGTGGGACCGTCGTACGAGACCATCCAGTCGTCGCTGGTGAAGTAGAACTTCTCAGGCTGGATGTCCTTGCGCTGCAGCTCGTCGAGCACCATCTGCTGGATGCGCGGATCGTGGTAACGGCCCTGCGGGGGAAGATTCGAGGGGGTCACGTTGAGCTCCTTGGTCGTCGGTGATGCGGTGCTTTCACCATGGCAGTGTTCTCTCACCCTGTCAGCCGATCACCGTACAGTCGAGGGCGTGAGTACCCCGAGAATCGGCGCCCACGTGCGCGACAGCGACCCGCTGACGGCTGCGACCGAACGCGACGCCGAGGTCGTCCAGTTCTTCCTGGCCGACCCCCAGAAGTGGCACAAGCCCAAGCCGCGCGCCGACGCCGCCGAGCTCAAGGCCTCCCCGGTCGAGGTGTTCATCCACGCGCCGTACATCGTCAACGTCGCGTCGACCAACAACCGCATCCGGATCCCGAGCCGCAAGATCATGCGCGAGCACGCGACGGCGGCCGAGACCGTCGGCGCCACGGGGCTCATCGTGCACGGCGGCCATGTCACCAAGGACGACGACCCGGCGGTCGGCGCCGAGAACTGGCGCAAGGCGTTCGCCGAGGCGCACGAGAAGTACGGCGGCTTCGACACCCCCATCCTCATCGAGAACACCGCAGGCGGTGACTACTCGATGGCGCGCCGCCTCGAGGCGATCGCCCGGTTGTGGGACGCGGTCGGCGACTACAACCCCGGGTTCTGCTTCGACACCTGCCACGCGTACGCCGGCGGCATCGATCTGGTGACGGCGGTCGAGAAGGTCAAGGCGATCACCGGGCGCATCGACCTCGTGCACTGCAACGACTCCCGCGACGAGTTCGACTCGGGCCGTGACCGGCACATCACGATCGGCAAGGGGACGATCGATCCCGGCCTGCTGCGCGAGGTCGTGGCGGCGGCCGGCGCGCCGGTCGTCGTCGAGACGCCCGGCGAGCACCAGGCCGACGACATCGCGTTCCTCCGCGCGGCGCTCTGAGCGCCGGCGCCGTCGTCCTCTCGCGGTGGTTGCGCTCCGGGCCTGCCCCCTGGCCGCCCGGCGCCGTCGCCCTCTCGCGGTGGGTTGTGCCCCGCTCTGGGCCCGACAGCGGGGTGGAACCCACCGCGTGCGGTGACAGCGGGGTCTAACCCACCGCGACCTCGGGGCCGGTCTCCGCGGCGGTTCGATCCGGCGAGCCGCCCGAGCCACGTCGCCGGAGCAGGCCGCCAGGTCGGCGGGGCCGGTCCGACCGTCGCGTGCGCCCCGACCCGCGCGGGCGGGGCGGACGCAGCGTGAAGCGATCCGGCGCCCGGTCGAAGACGCCGCCCGACGGGTCGTCCTGGCCGACGGAGCGCACCCGGTCGCGCTCGGGATACCAGATGTCGCGCACCACGACGGCCATCATGGCGATGACGAAGCCGCACCGGATCAGCACGAACAGCGCGACCCAGTGGTAGTCGACGCCGGACAGCAGCGCCGGGTCCTTGCCCTGCGGCAGCGTCTGGTTGGCGTAGTAGATGTCGCGCTGCACGAACCAGTTCATCACGCAGATCCACACCATCGTCTCCGCGAGCTGCCAGCCGACGATCAGCCGCCAGCTCGGTACGGCGAGCGCCGCGAGCGGCAGCAGCCAGAGCGAGTACTGCGAGGACCACACCTTGTTGGTCAGCAGGAACACCGCGACGATCAGGAAGACCAGCTGCGCGACACGGGGTCGGCGCGGCGCCGCCAGGGCGACGTAGGCGATCCCGAGACAGCCGATCGCCATCGCCACGAACACCCAGAAGTTGAGCGTCGGCACCGGGATGAGGTTCTCGAACTCGAACTGGGCCTTGCTGGAGACGGCGCGCTCGACGACCTGCCAGAGCGAGGCGTAGTCGGAGCCGCGTTCCTGGTTCAGGTCGAGGAACACCTTCCAGCCGGCCCACGCGCCGAGCATCACCGGAACGTTGACCGCCGACCACGCGACGACCGCGCCGAGGGTCGCGTTCGCGAAGCCGCGCCACCGGGCGGTGCGGACCGCGAGCACGAGCAGCGCCCCGAGCATCAGGATCGGGTAGAGCTTCGCCGCCATGCCGAGCCCGAGCAGGACGCCGCACCAGACCGTGCGCTCGCGCGACCACGCGAACATCGCGGCGGCGAGGAAGGCCATCGCGAACAGGTCCCAGTTGGTGAAGGCGTGGACGACGACGATGGGCGCGGCGGCGATGATCGCGCCGTCCCAGACGCGCCGTCCGGCCGTCCGCGCGCTGAAGTAGATGACGGCCAGGTAGCACAGCGACAGCAGGAGGCAGGTGACGGCGAAGTAGCCGGCCCACCCGTTGACGCCGCTGCCGTGCACGAGGTGCATGAGCGACTGCACGGGGGCCGACACGGCGTTCGCCGCCCACATGAAGAAGCCGCTGAGCACCGGGTACTCCACGCGGCCGAAGGAGTACGCCGCATCTCCCGGCAGCAGGCTCGGGTCCATGCTGAAGTACGGCACGGCGCCGTCGGCGATCCCTTCGATGCCGCGCAGCGGGATGGTGTCGGAGTAGCAGAGGTGGGTGTACTGCGTGCCGTGCGTCCAGGGGTCGAGCGCGCAGGGGCGTTCCTTGATCCACGCGAGCGTGAGGGTGATGGTGCCCAGCAGGAACAGCACGCGCATCGGCGTCCAGAACCGCTGGCCGCCGGCCCGGGCGTGCACTCCCCACGGGCCACCGACGATGCGGGCGCCCGCGCGGCCCACGGCACTCGTCCAGCTCGGGATCACCCGGTCGGCGGGATCGTCGTACCGGTAACCGCCCACATGTCCTCCTCGACTGCCCCGCCCAGGCTACCCGGCCGCGCCGCGGCGCCCTGCAGGATCAGCCCAGCGGGATCGGCCACCGGCCGGGATCAGCCGCCGGGCAGTGGCAGGCCGCCGGGCGGGCCCGGGGTCGGCGGCTGGCTCGTCGTCGTGGTGGGTGGCGGCGGCGTGGTCGTCGTCGGCGGCGGCGTCGTGGTCGTCGGCGGCGGCGTGGTCGTCGTCGTGGTCGGCGGCGGGGTGGTCGTGGTCGGCGCCGGCTGCGTGGTGGTCTTCTTCTGGGTCGTCGTCTTCTTCGACGACGTCGTCTTGCCGTTGCTCTTGCCGCCCTTGATCAGCGCGGTGTCCGGCATGTCCATGATCTGGGCGCCGTCCAGGGCGGTGTCCATGTACTGCTTCCAGATCTTGCCCGGGATGCCGGAGCCGTAGATGATCCGGCCGTCCTTGGTCAGGATCGGGTCCGAGGCCTGCGTGCCGATCCACACGGCCGTCGACAGCTGCGGCGTGTAGCCGACCATCCAGGCGTCCTTGTTGTTCTCGTCACCGAGCTGCACGGTACCGGTCTTGGCGGCGCTCGGGCGACCGTCGGCGAGGCTGTCCTTGGAGTAGGCGGCGACCCCGGAGAGCCCGAACGACACGTCGTTGGCGACCTCGTGGCTGAAGACCCGCTTGTCCTCGGTCTTGTGCTCGTACAGCACGTTGCCGGCCGAGTCGGTGATCTTCTGGACGAGGTACGGCGCGCGGTAGACGCCGTCCGCGGCGAAGGTGGCGAACGCGGAGGCCATGTCGCGCACGGTCACCTCGTACAGCCCGATGCCGATCGCGGAGGCGACCTGGCCGTTCTGCTCCTGCAGGGTGGGCGCGCCGTTGTCGGCGCGCTTGGGCGCGATGCCCGCACGGTGGGCGGCGTCGGCCACCTTAGAGGGGCCCATCTCGTAGGACAGCCCGTAGAAGGTGGTGTTCAACGACTGGGTGATGGCGTCCTTCAGGGTGCACGAGGCGCAGCTCATGCCCCCGGAGTTGCGCACCGGCTGGGGGCGATCCGGGAACGTCTGCGGCGACGACCCGTCGCGGGTCGTGTACAGCGAGTAGCCGTTCTCCAGGGCCGCGGCGAGCACGAACGGCTTGAACGACGAGCCCGGCTGGCGGTAGGCGCGGCCGGCGAAGTCGAAGCCGCTGCCCTGCGAGTTGCCGTAGTAGGCCCGGATCGCGCCGGTGCTCGGATCGACCGACACCACGCCCGGGACGAGGTTCGAGGGCTGTCCCGCGAGCTGGTCCTGCACGGCCTTCACGGCGTCGTCCTGGTAGTTCTTCGAGATGGTCGTCGTGATCTTCAGGCCCTCGGAGTTGATCCGGTCCTCGTCATAGCCGAGCCCGGCCAGCTCCTCCTTGAGCCGGGTCATGATCACGCCCTCCGGCCCGGTCGCCTGGTTCAGCGACGCCGGCCCGATCGGCAGCACCTGCGGGTACTGCGCGGCCTTGCGGTCGGACTCGCTCATCCAGCCGGCCTTGACCATGCCGTTGAGGACGTAGTCCCAGCGGGCCTTGGCCTCGGCGGGATGGTTCTGCGGGTCGTAGCCGGCGGGGCTGCGGATGCTGGAGGCCAGGACGGCGCCCTCGGCGGGGGTGAGCTGCTCGACCGGCTTGCCGAAGTACACCTCGGCGGCGGCCTCGATGCCGTACGCGCCGCGGCCGAAGTAGATGGTGTTCAGGTAGAAGCCGAGGATCTCGTCCTTGGTGTACTGCTTCTCGAGCTTGACCGAGATGATCAGCTCCTTGAACTTGCGCGCGAAGGTCTTCTCGTCGCTGAGGTAGGCCTTCTTGACGTACTGCTGTGTGATCGTCGAGCCGCCCTGCGTCGCGCCGGTGGTGAAGTTCGTCCAGATGGCCCGCCCGATGCCGGTCGGCGAGAAGCCCGGGTCGGAGTAGAACGAGCGATTCTCCGCGGCCAGGACGGCGTGCTGCACGTGCTTGGGCACCCGGTCGAGGGACACGATGGTGCGGTTCTGGGAGCCGATGCGGGCGAGCTCCTCGCCCCCCTCGTAGTACACCGTGGAGACCTGCGAGATCTTCACGTCCTCCGGGCGCGGGACGTAGGTGGTCTGGTAGGCGTAGCCCACGGCGCCCGAGCCGACGAAGGCCAGCAGCAGCGCGACGATGAGCGCGCCGCGCAGGATCGCCGTCCGCCGGCCGCCGCCCACGCCGCCGAGCAGGCCGCGCAGGCCCGCGGGCGCCTTGCC
>NZ_WBKP01000016.1 GCF_009602465.1 Cumulibacter manganitolerans
AACCCTCGTGTGCCCGGCACCGGCGGCGGCCCAGTCCCCCGCCCCGGCCCCCGCGCCTGCGAAGGCGGCTCCGGCGCCCGCGGCGAAGCAGGGCGACGACTCCGCTGCCTACGTGACCCCGCTGGTGCGCAAGCTCGCCGCCGAGAACGGCGTCGACCTCGCGTCGCTGAAGGGCACCGGCGTCGGCGGCCGCATCCGCAAGCAGGACGTGCTGGCTGCTGCCGAGGCGGCGAAGGCGCCGGCCCCCGCGGCGGCGGCTCCCGCCCAGCAGACCGCCGCCGCGCCCGCGGCCGCGGGCAACATCGGCGCCGAGACCTCCAACCTGCGCGGGTCCACCGAGAAGCTCAGCCGGCTGCGCCGCCTGATCGCCAACCGGATGGTGGAGTCCCTGCAGACCGCCGCGCAGCTGACGACGGTGGTCGAGGTCGACGTCACCCGCGTCGCCCAGCTGCGCGATCGGGTGAAGGCCGACTTCCAGGCGCGCGAGGGCGTGAAGCTGAGCTTCCTGCCGTTCTTCGCGCTCGCCGCCGTCGAGGCGCTCAAGGCGCACCCGGTGGTCAACAGCGAGCTCGACATGGAGGCCGGGACGATCACCTATCCGGCCGCCGAGCACCTCGGCATCGCGGTGGACAGCAACCGCGGTCTGGTCGTGCCGGTCATCCACAACGCCAGCGACCTGAACCTGGCGGGCCTGGCGCGCAAGATCGCCGATCTTGCGCAGCGCACCCGCGACGGCCAGATCGGCCCCGACGAGCTCACCGGCGGCACCTTCACGCTGACCAACACCGGCAGCCGCGGCGCGCTGTTCGACACGCCGATCATCAACCAGCCGCAGAGCGCGATCCTGGGCACCGGCGCGGTCGTCAAGCGCCCCGCAGTGATCGACGACCCGAACCTCGGCGAGATCATCGCCGTCCGCTCGTACGTCTACCTGGCGCTGTCCTACGACCACCGCGTCGTGGACGGCGCGGACGCCGCGCGTTTCCTCGCCACCATGAAGGAGCGCCTGGAGGCCGGCCACTTCGAGGCCGACCTCGGCATCTAGTCCGCGGAGCCGGCGCTCGTTCGACAACCACGGTCGCCTCGCGACTCACGGTCGCCCCGCGACCCACGGTCGTCGAGCGAGCGAGGAACGAGCGACGTCGAGACGCCGCAAGCCGACAACCGACCGCACCACGTCTCGACGTCGCCTCCGCTAACGCTCCGGCTCGCTCGACGACCGTAGAAGGCGCCCCTTCATCGCCGAGCCACACCCACGGTCGTCGAGCGAGCGAGGAACGAGCGACGTCGAGACGCCGCAAGCCGACAACCGACCGCACCACGTCTCGACGTCGCCTCCGCTAACGCTCCGGCTCGCTCGACGACCGTAGAAGGCGCCCCTTCATCGCCGAGCCACACCCACGGTCGTCGAGCGAGCGAGGAACGAGCGACGTCGAGACGCCGCAAGCCGACAACCGACCGCACCACGTCTCGACGTCGCCTCCGCTGGCGCTCAGGCTCGGCGCTCGGCGGTGTCGATCAGCCAGGCGCCGTCGACCGCCCGCAGCACCAGGGTCGTGGGCCCGGCCGCACGACCGGCGACCGGGAGATCGGCGCCGGCTGGGCCGCGGATCACGAAGTCGGGTAGCTCGTCGATCACTGTGACGGTGGCCGTCGACGCCGTGACCTGGACGTCGCGTACCTCGAGGACCGTCGGCGCGAATCCGGTGACCACCCGTTTCTGGCCGGCCAGCGCCGCGATGGTCTCCGCGTCGGCGCGCAGCTGCGCGCTTTCGGCGGTGAACACCTGCCGCAGCATGTCGATGTCGTTCTGCGCGAACGCCTCGGCGCGGGTCTCGTAGAGCGCGGGCAGGTAGCTCGTCCACTGCGGCACCGCCGACGATTCGGCCGCCGCTGCGAGCGCTGCCGCCGGCATCAGTGGCCGTGACACGTCCGGTCCTCGAGGCCACAGCGCCACGGCGCCGAGCAGCGCCCCGGCCGCGAGCAG
Organism: Cumulibacter manganitolerans; assembly: GCF_009602465.1. NCBI lineage: Bacteria > Bacillati > Actinomycetota > Actinomycetes > Geodermatophilales > Geodermatophilaceae > Cumulibacter > Cumulibacter manganitolerans. The sequence goes on from NZ_WBKP01000016.1 coordinate 1,988, forward strand.
CGCGACGGCCGCGACGGTGGACCGGTCCGACCGCTGCGCCGCCGCGTGCCGCGGCGCGTACGGCGCGCCCCTTCGCATGCGACCTCGAGACCGGGGTGCCCGCGGCGTCGCTCGAAGCGGCGGTCGGCCGATCGGCGCGAGCCTCTCGTCGGCGCCGGAGGTCGTCTTTGCGGACGCGTCGGTAGAGTCGGTCGCGGTGGGCGCGGCGGACGGCGACCCGGTCGGCGCCGCGGCAACAGCCCCCGGGCCGGTGGGCGGCGATGCGGTGGGCGTCTCCGCCGACGCGCCGTCGGGCCCGGTGCCCGGCTGCAGGTCGAGGACGGCGGTGGCGCGCGCGATCAGTGCCGCGAGGCCGGCACGGCCGGCGGCCATCGCCGTCAACGTCTCGGCGAGCCGCGGGTCGACCTCTCCGTCGCCCACGAGCTCGACGGTGGCCACGACGGCGCAGATGTCGCGTCGCGCGCCGGGACGGTCGAGCTCCCCCGCAGCCTCCGCGCTGCCCCGCACCCACGCCGCGCCGTCCTCCGCCAGGTCGACGGTCCACCCGCCCAGGCCGCCGTGCGCGTAGCCGGCGGCGTGCATCGCCTCGATCGCGACGGCGATGTCCCGGGCGAGCCGGACCTGGCGGTCGCCGTCGACCCGGCCGGCCGCGGCGAGCGCCGTGCGGCCCGCCACGACGCGGTCGATGACGACCAGCGCACCGTCGTCTCCGGCGAGCGCCAGGGGCGGTGCGAGCCGCTCGCATGCGGACAGCGCACGCACGACAGCCCTCGCCGCGGACGCTCGCCGCGGCGCCGGATCGACTCGCCGCACCCACACCGCCGAGCCGTCGGAGGTGTCGCGTCCGCTGCGCAGCACCCAGTGCGGGCCGGCCGCGACCGGATCGCCGATCTCGTAGGGGCCGATGACGCTCTTCACGCCTACGACGCTAGCTACCGGAGGCGGCCCGGATCAGTTGTCCACAGGCCGAGCAGCCGGAGCCAGGGGGCGAGGATCAGCCGACGACGAAGTTCACCAGCTTGCCGGGCACCACGATGACCTTGCGCTCGGTCTTGCCGTCGAGCTGCGCGGCGATCTTCTCGCTCGCGCGGGCCGCCGCCTCCATCACGTCGCGACCGGCGTCCGGGGCGATCTGCACGGTGTCGCGGACCTTGCCGTTGACCTGCACCGGGATCTCGATGGTGCTGTCTGCGGCGAGCGACTCGTCGGCGACCGGGTAGGGCTCCCAGACGAGGGTGTGCTCGTGCCCCAGACGCCGCCACAGCTCCTCGCTGATGTGCGGCGCGAGCGGCGCGAGCATCAGGACGAGCGGTTCGACCAGGTCCCGCGGGGCGCCGTTGGGATAGCGAGCGGTGATGTGGTTGTTCAGCTCGGTCAGCTTGGCGATGGCGAGGTTGAACCGCAGCGAGTCCATGCCTTCGCGGGCCCCGATGATCAGCTTGTGCATGATCCGCAGCGACTCCTCGGACGGCGTCTCGGAGGTCACGGTCGTCTCACCGGTGTGCTCGTCGACGACGTTGCGCCACACGCGCTGCAGCAGCCGCTGGCTGCCGACGACGTCCTTGGTCTCCCAGGGACGGGACTGGTCCATCGGGCCGGTGAACATCTCGTACACCCGCAGCGTGTCGGCGCCGAACGCCTCGTACATCTCGTCCGGGCTCACCGAGTTCTTCAGCGACTTGCCCATCTTGCCGGCCTGACGGGTGACCTCGTCGTCGCCGAGGTACCACTTGCCGTCCCGCTCGACGACGTCCGCCGCGGGCACGTACATGCCGCGGGCGTCGGTGTAGGACGCGGCGGTCACCATGCCCTGGTTGAACAGCCGCCGGAAGGGCTCGGCGCTGCTGACGTGGCCGAGGTCGAACAGCACCTTGTGCCAGAAGCGGGAGTACAGCAGGTGCAGGACGGCGTGCTCGACGCCGCCGATGTACAGGTCGACGCCGCCGGTGTCGCCCGCGTCGCGCGGCCCCATCCAGTACTTCTCGTTCTCGGCGCCCACGAACCGCTCATCGTTGTGCGGGTCGAGGTAGCGCAGCTCGTACCAGCAGGAGCCAGCCCACTGCGGCATGGTGTTGAGCTCGCGGCGGTACCGCTTCGGGCCGTCGCCGAGATCCAGCGTGACGTTCGCCCAGTCGGCGTTGCGGCCTAGCGGTGGCTCGGGCTCGCTCATCGCGTCGTTGGGGTCCCCCACCCGCGGCGAGAAGTCGTCGACCTCGGGCAGCTCGACCGGAAGCTGGGACTCCGGCAGGGCGACCGGCAGGCCGGTCTCGTCGTACACGATCGGGAACGGCTCGCCCCAGTAGCGCTGCCGGCTGAACAGCCAGTCGCGCAGCTTGTACGTCGTCGTCGGCTCACCGAGCCCGCGGGTGTGCAGCCAGTCGATCACCGTCTGCTTGGCCTGCGCGACCGGCAGCCCGTTGATGTCCAGGGCGCCGTCCTGGCGTGCCGAGTTGATCGCCGGGCCGTCGCCCACGAACGCCTCTCCGTCGAAGCCCTCGGGCGGCTGCACCGTGCGCACGATCGGCAGCTCGTACTTCACCGCGAAGTCCCAGTCGCGCTGGTCCTGTCCGGGGACGGCCATGATCGCGCCGGTTCCGTAGCCCATCAGCACGTAGTCACCGACGAAGACCGGCAGCTGGGCGCCGGTCACCGGGTTGGTCGCGAACGACCCGGTGAACGCACCGGTCTTCTCCTTCTCGTCGCTCTGCCGGTCGGCGTCGGTCCGGGCGGCGGCGTTCGCCACGTACGCCGACACCGCGGCCTTCGGCGTCTCGGCGCCGCCGGTCCACGCGCACTGCGCCTCCCACGGCCACGCCTCGGCGGTGAGCGCGTCGACGAGCGGGTGCTCCGGCGAGATCACGACGAACGTGGCGCCGAACAGGGTGTCCGGCCGCGTGGTGAAGACCTCCAGGTCGCCCGCGTCCGTGACGAACCGGACCTTCGCGCCCTCGGACCGGCCGATCCAGTTGCGCTGCATCGTCTTGACCTTCTCGGGCCAGTCGAGCCGGTCGAGGTCGGCGAGCAGCCGGTCGGCGTACGTCGTGATCCGCATCATCCACTGCTTGAGCGGACGCTTGAAGACCGGGAAGTTGCCCCGGTCGCTGCGGCCCTCCGGAGTCACCTCCTCGTTGGCCAGCACGGTGCCCAGCCCCGGGCACCAGTTGACCGGCGCCTCGGAGATGTAGGCGAGCCGGTGCTCGTCGATCAGCGCGCGGCGCTCCGTGGGCTCCAGCTCGACCCAGCTGCGGCCCTCCGGCAGCCCGGCCGTGCGGACGCCGGTGTCGTACTCGGCGATCAGCTCGTCGATGGGGCGCGCCTTCTGGGCGTCCTCGTCGTACCAGGAGTTGAAGATCTGCAGGAAGATCCACTGCGTCCACCGGTAGTAGTCGACGTCCGTCGTCGACACCGAGCGCCGCTGGTCGTGTCCGAGACCCAGCCGGCGCAGCTGGCGGCGGTACGTCGCGATGTTCTGCTCGGTGGTGACCCGCGGATGCTGCCCCGTCTCCACGGCGTACTGCTCGGCCGGGAGACCGAACGCGTCGAAGCCCATGGTGTGCAGGACGTTGTGGCCGTTCATGCGCTGGTAGCGCGCGTAGACGTCGGTGCCGATGAAGCCGAGGGGGTGGCCGACGTGCAGGCCGGTCCCCGAGGGGTAGGGGAACATGTCGTTGACGTACAGGTGCGGACGCTCGGCGACGGCCTCGAAGCCGTCCGAGAGGTCCCCGGCCGGGTTGGCCGTGTTGAACGTCCCGTCGGCATCCCACGTGTCCTGCCACTTCAGCTCGATCTGCTCGGCAAGCGCCGCCGTATAGCGGTGCTGCGGGACGTCGCTGTTCTCGCTCACATGTCTTCCTTTTATTCGCTGAGGGCGTGGTTGCCGCGTCGACGGTGGGGCACAAAAAATCCCCGCGCCTCGAGGCACAGGGGTCGGGCCGCGTCGGCAGGCTGGGCCTGGCTATCCGATGCGGCTAGAGAAGGAGTGCGCCACGGACAGCGCGCCGTACAACCACGCCGACCATCATACCGCCCGCCCTGGGAGGAAACCTCGTCTTCACGCCCCTGGGCCGGTGAGTTGCGGTTAGATGGACCCAGGCACCCACCCATTGTCGATTCCGTGGAGGTTTACCCCCATGCTGTTCAGGAAGAGCAGGTCCGAGGTCCTGAAGGAAGACGTCGCCGACGTCATCGAGGACGTCGCGAAGCTTGCCAGAAGCGCTGCGTTGGATGCGAAGAAGACGATCGGTCCGAAGCTCGAGGCGGCCCGCGAGACGCTCGTCGATGCCTTCGAGGCGACCCGCGAGACCGTCGCCGACAAGGCGAAGGACGCCAAGGACTCCCTCGAGGACGCCGCCGGTGACACGCACAAGCGTGCCGACAAGGCCCTGGGGCTGCTGGCCAGCCGCGCCAAGGACGCGAAGGAGACCGTCGCGGACCGGTCCAAGGACGCGCGGGAGGTGCTCGCCGAGCGCTCGAAGGACGCTCGCGAGGTGCTCGCCGAGAAGGCCGCCGACGCGAAGGACGCGCTCGACGACGCCGCCAGCAAGAGCGGCAAGTCCGCCGAGCAGGCGCGCGGACGGGCCATCGAGCGCGGCCACGCGGCGCGCGGCGCGCTCGCCGACCGGGCCGGGAAGGCGCGGGAGGCGCTCGCCCCCACCATCCAGGAGGTGCGCGCCCAGGTGCTCGAGGCGCAGAAGGAGGCGGTCGCGATGAAGAAGTCCTCGCGCAAGGCCTCCAAGCAGGCTCGCGCCCAGGCGCACGAGCAGCTGCTGCTTGCCGCTGCCGCACTCGGCGAGGCGAAGAAGGCCGCGAAGAAGGACGCCAAGGACGTGCGCAAGTCGTCCAAGAAGGCGTCGAAGAAGGCCGAGAGCGCCCTCGCCGACTCGGCGGACGCTCTCAAGGACGCCGGCAAGCCGAAGAAGAAGCGCCGGTGGCCGCTGCTGGCCGTCGTCGCGGGTGCCGCCGCATTCGCCTACAAGAAGTCGCAGGGCGACCAGGGCGTCACCTGGCAGCAGCCGGCTCCGAAGCCGGCACCCAAGCCGGTCCCGGCGGGTGAGCCCGGTCCCGTCGCGACGGGCGGCACCCTGCCGACGACCAGCACCACGGCCCCGTCCGCCGGTGCGCAGCAGACCGGCGCCCCGGTCGACGTGCCGCCGGCGGCTGCGCCGTCCGCGTCCCCCGACGCTCCGAAGCCGACCGACGTCCCGCCGGCCGCTCCGGAATCGGACAAGCCGGCCGTCATCGAGGCGCTCGAGCAGGAGCGCAAGGGACGGCACTCGGCGCCCGACGAGGAGTAGCCCACCGACGGCAGAGCGGGCCCCGGCGACCAGGTCGCCGGGGCCCGCTCTCGTCTATCGCGGCGCACTGCTCGAGCGGTCCGCATCACCCATTAGAATCGAAGGCCTTATGGCGAAGAAGACAGCAGACGCGGCCGCGACCGGCAAGGGCGCCCCTCGGGCGAAGAAGGTCAAGCAGCCCAAGGTCAAGAAGCAGCGGTTCGCACGAACCCGCGAGCTGATGCAGGCGTACACCCTGCTGAAGCCGAACGACCCGCGGCTCGGGCTGTACCTCGCGCTCGCGGCGCTCGCCGGCTTCGTCGTCGGCTTCCTCCTCATGGCGCTGATCGTCGGGTTCACCGCGCTCGGCATCGTGCTCGGCGTCGTCGCCGGCCTGATGGTCGGCCTGCTGCTCGGCATGGTCGTGTTCGGTGTCCGCGCGCGGCGTACCACCTTCGCCCAGGCCGAGGGTCGTCCCGGTGCCGCCGCCTGGGCGATGGAGCAGCTGCGCGGCGACTGGCGGATCACGCAGGCCGTCAGCGCGTCGTCGCAGCAGGACATCGTGCACCGAGTCATCGGGCGTCCGGGCATCGTCCTCGTCGGCGAGGGCAGCCCGCAGCGGGTCGCCGGGCTGCTCGGCCAGGAGAAGAAGCGCATCGCGCGGGTCATCGGCGACACGCCCATCTACACCGTCCTGGTCGGCAATGACGAGGGCCAGGTGCCGCTGAAGAAGCTCAACAGCCATCTGACCAAGCTGCCGCGGAACATCCAGGGCGCGCAGATCCGGGCCATCGAGAAGCGGCTGCTCGCCGTCGCGGCCCCGAAGATGCCGCTGCCGAAGGGCCCGATCCCCGGCGGCCGGAAGATGGCGGTCAGCAACCGGCAGATGCGCCGCCGCGGGATGGGCTGAGCGTCCGCATCGTGACGACTGAGCTCGAGTACCCCGGCGTCACCCTGGGCCTTCCTCGCTCCGGCCTCGGCTCGGTGGCGACCTACGGCTCCCGGTTCCTCGCGCTGGTCATCGACTGCCTGCTCGCCGCCGCCATCACCTGGGCCTTCACCGCGCCCGCGGCGCCGCGTAACTGGTCGTTGATCACGCTGTTCGTGCTGTACACCGGCACCACTGCCTTCATCGGGCGCACGCCGGGCATGATGCTCGCGGGCATCGGCCTGGCCAGCGAGATCGAGGGCCGCCCGCTGGGGCTGTGGAAGGCCGCGCTCCGGACCGTGCTGCTCATGCTGCTGATCCCGGCCGTCGTCGTCGACCAGAACCGCCGTGGCCTGCACGACAAGGCCGCCGGCACGATCGTGGTCAACGCCCGCTAGCAGCGCTGCCCTTCGCCGCCCCGGGTGCCAGACTGTGCGGCATGGATCACCGGATGTTCGTCGCGGTGCGGCCGCCGGAGCACGTCACGCAGGCGCTCGCGGACTTCCTCGAGCCGCGCACCGGGATGCCGTGGATCGATCCGGCACAGTGGCACGTCACCCTGGCCTTCATGCGCTCGGTCCCCGATGCCGACGTCGACGAGCTGGTCGACCGGCTGGGAGCCGCGTCGACGAGGGTGCAGCCCTTCGAGGCGGTCGTCCGGGGCGCCGGTACCTTTCCCGCCCCCGAGCGGGCGTCGGTCCTCTGGCTGAGGGTCCTGCCCGACGAGCCGCTGCGCCGGCTGGCAGCCTCGGCCCGCGCTGCCGCCAACGCCTCGGGAGCCCCGCCGGACGGCAAGGCGTTCGTGCCCCACCTCACGCTCGCCCGCCTGCGCCGTCCGATCGAGGCCACGAAATGGCTCCGCGTGCTGGACACCTTCGGCTCCCCGCCGTGGCGCGTCGAGGAGATCGAGCTGATCGAGTCACACCTGGGCGAGGGTCCCCGACGGCGCCCGCGACATGAAACGGTCGCCGCCGTCCGGCTGGGCTGACACCCGCGCACGCGGCGCCCGGCGGCGTGCGCGCCGTCACAGCCGCAGTGGGGCGTGTAACACCGCTGAAACAACAAGGTCATTATCGAGCAACGCCTCCCGAGTAAGGTCGTTCGCACCGACCCATCACGGAGGATCAATGTTCGAATCCAAGGAAGAGCTGGTCTCGTACATCGAGGCGAACGACGTCAAGTTCATCGACGTCCGCTTCTGCGACCTGCCCGGCATCATGCAGCACTTCACGATCCCGGCCTCGGGCGTGGACGACATGTTCGAGGACGGCCTGGCGTTCGACGGCTCGTCGGTGCGCGGGTTCCAGGAGATCCACGAGTCCGACATGCTGCTGCTGCCCGACCCGAAGACTGCGGTCGTCGATCCGTTCCGCGCTGCGAAGACGGTCATCGTGAACTTCTTCGTGCACGACCCGATCACCCGTGAGCCGTACAGCCGCGACCCGCGCAACATCGCGCGCAAGGCCGAGGAGTACCTCAAGTCGTCGGGCATCGCCGACGAGGCGTTCTTCGGGGCCGAGGCTGAGTTCTACGTGTTCGACTCGATCCGCTTCGGCGACGAGATGAACGCGCAGTACCACCACATCGACTCCTCCTCCGGCTGGTGGAACACCGGCCGTGAGGAGGAAGGCGGCAACAAGGGCTACAAGGTTCGCCCCAAGGGCGGCTACTTCCCGGTGGCGCCGTACGACCAGTACGGCGACCTGCGCGACCAGATGACGCTGAACCTGCAGGACGCCGGCTTCGAGATCGAGCGCGCCCACCACGAGGTCGGCACCGCCGGACAGGCCGAGATCAACTACAAGTTCAACTCGCTGCTGCACGCCGGCGACGACATGATGCTGTTCAAGTACATCATCAAGAACACCGCGGCCGAGGCCGGCAAGACGGTCACCTTCATGCCGAAGCCGCTGTACGGCGACAACGGCTCGGGCATGCACACCCACCAGTCGCTTTGGAAGGGCGGCAAGCCGCTGTTCCACTCGGAGTCCGGCTACGCGGGCCTGTCCGACGAGGCGCGCTGGTACATCGGCGGCCTGCTGCACCACGCCCCCGCCGTGCTGGCGTTCACCAACCCGACGATCAACAGCTTCCACCGCCTGGTCCCGGGCTACGAGGCGCCGGTCAACCTGGTGTACTCGCAGCGCAACCGCTCGGCGTGCATCCGCATCCCGATCACCGGCAACAACCCGAAGGCCAAGCGCCTCGAGTTCCGGGTGCCCGACCCGTCGTGCAACCCGTACCTCGCATTCGCCGCGCAGATGATGGCCGGCCTCGACGGCATCCGCAACCGCATCGAGCCCGCGGACCCAATCGACAAGGACCTCTACGAGCTGCCGCCGGACGAGGCCGCCGAGATCCCGCAGGTCCCGGACAGCCTCCCCGGCGTCCTCAACGCGCTCGAGGAGGACCACGACTTCCTGCTCGAGGGTGGCGTGTTCACCGAGGACCTGATCGAGACCTGGATCCGTTACAAGCGGGAGAACGAGATCGACCCGATCCGCCTGCGCCCGCACCCGCACGAGTTCGCGCTGTACTACGACATCTAGATCTCGTCACTGCGCACCGGGACGGTCCCGGCGCCGGAGAACGCCTTCGGGCGCGCGCCGGCGCCGGGACCGTTCTGCATTCCGGCGCCGGTTCGGCTGCGCGGCGAACCGGCGCAGGACTCAGGCCGCCCGCAGGCGGCCGGCGATGAGCTCGCGCACCGCAGGGACGTCGACGGTTCCTTCGGCACCGGCCAGCAGCTTCGCGAGCCGCTTCGGCCAGAGCACCTGGACTCCGCTGATCGTGAACGCGCCGCCGATCATCGGCCAATCGGCATCGACGAAACAGAGCGCGCCGGTGACCGGGATGTCGCCGACGATCCCGCGGACGAGCTGCACCTGCTTCAGTGCTCCGTCCACGAGCCGCGTGCAGTCGCGGCGACCGACGATGAGCTTGTCCACCCGCGGTCGAAGGAGACCGCCCTCGATGCGGAGCCGCGGACGCCCCTTGTAGCGCTTCGCGTCGATGACCCAGACGCCGGCGCGGGTGATCGCGATGTGGTCGATGTTCGCCCGGGACCCTGGGACGCGTCGGTCGTGCAGCACCGCGAGGGAGTCCGAGACCAGCGCATCGAGGTGGCCGCCGAGGCGCGCCTCCCCGACCGCGCCAGTCGCCCATGCCCTCGTGCTCTGCTTCTCGTCGGAGAGGGCGACCGCGAGGCCGCCGAGCCGTCCCCACTTCCGGCGCAGGCGCTCTTCGTCCCTGGCCTTGCGCCGCTCGTATTCCCGCCAGGCCGAGCCGCCGGCGTCCCCCGCGTCCCGAGAGACGTCGCGCTCCGGCGACGGGTGCGTATCCCGCCCGCTCTGCGTCACGGTGCAGCTCCTATCAAGACAGCTCACTTTCCTCTACCCGACGATCCCGACCCCAGGCTCCGCCCGGCTGGTGTACGGCCTCCGCTGAGCCCGCGGGGATCTTCACGAAAGCATCACATACGGGCGCCCGGTCCCTTCACACACTCGCGATGAACTGGGAATCGAACACGGGGATGACCCCCGGTTCCCCACGAAGGAGTGAGAACAATGATCAAGAACCGCAGGCTCCAGCTGGGCATCGCTGCCACCACCGTCGCGGTGCTCGCCACTGTCGGCGCAACGGCCGCGTTCGGGCTGCCGCCCACCGACGCCCCGGGCACGCCCGGCCAGGGCCCGAACGCGACCGCGACGGCGACCGAGCCGCTGAGCGAGGCAGAGAAGGGCGACCTGCTGCTGACCCGTGAGGAGGAACGGCTCGCGCGGGAGCTGTACCAGGCCTTCGGCGACAAGTACCCGGATGTCACGTTCTTCAAGAACGTCGCCGTCAGCGAGGACCATCACGCCGAGGCGGTCGGGCGGGCGTTGACGCGGTATGACCTCGCGGATCCGTCGGCGAGCGCCACCCCGGGTCAGTACGCCGACAGCACTCTGCAAGGGCTGTACGACAAGTGGTACGCCCAGGGCATGCAGAGCGAGCAGGAGGCGATCAAGGTCGGCGTCGAGCTGGAGAAGACCGATATCGACGGGCTGAAGAAGGCGATCGAGACCTCTGACAACGCCGACCTCGATCAGTTGTACGGCAGGCTGCTCTGGGGGTCGCAGCACCACCTGGCCGGGTACGAGGCACTCGCCAACGGCCAGGATCCCACCGGCCAGTGCGCGACGGACGCCGCCGGCCAGGGCCAGGGTCCGAATCAGGGCCAGGCTCACGGCGCTGGCCGTGGCGAGGGCCGGGGTCCGGATCATGGGCAGGGCCAGGGTCACGGCCCGGCTGACGGCCAGGGTCCGGGACAGGGCTAGCGACGACGCCGGGCTGCGCCGGCGCGCAACGCCTCAGGGGCGGATCGGCAGGACCAGCGTGAGCGTGGTCCCCCGGTCCGCCCCTGACGACGCGGCCGTGAGCGTGCCGCCGTGCGCGCGCACGATGTCGCGGGCGATCGTCAGGCCGATCCCCGAGCCTTCGGAGCTCTGGGCGCGCGGGGCACGGTAGAACCGCTCGAAGATCTTCGGCAGCTCGTCGGCGGAGAGGCCGACCCCGTTGTCGGCCACGGTCACGACGGCCGATCGCCGGCCGTGGCCGACGGCCTCGTCCAGCTCGATCCGGACCCTCGGATCCGGCCGTCCTCGCGTCGCCCGGAGCGCGTTGCCGAGCAGATTGGAGATCACCTGCGCGATCCGGTCGGAGTCGACCTGCGCGACGACCGGACGGGCGACCCGCACCTCCAGATCGATGCCGGCTTCGTCGAACTGCGGTTGCAGCCGCTCGCTCGTCCGCGCGACCAGGTCGGCCAGGTCGACCTCCGTGGGATGGAGCTGCAGATTTCCCTCCTGGACGCGGGAGAGAGTCGACAGGTCGTCCGCGAACCGCCGCAGCTTGCGCACCTCGGAGCTGATCTGGTCCAACCGCTCGGGATCCGGGGAGAAGACGCCGTCGATCATGCCCTCGACGTACCCGTCGATCACGGTCAGCGGGGTCCGCAGCTCGTGCGCGACATCGGAGATCAGCCGCACCCGCCGCTGCTCCGTCGAGGCGAGCGCCGCGGCGAGCGCGTTCACGTCGTCGGACAGCTCGGCGAGCTCCGCTGTCCCCGGCCGGCCGACCTGCAGCGTGTAGTCCCCCTCCGCCAGCCGCCGGGTGGCGACCTGCATCTCCCGCAGCGGCGCGAGCAGCCGACGGGTGGTCACGACACCGAATACGGCGGCGAGCACTGCGCCGCTGAGCACGCCGATCAGCAATGCTTCGTCGATAGCGGACGCCACCGCGGCCCGCAGCTGGTCCTGTCCGGTGCTCGACCCCCGACCCTGGCTGCCCACGCCCATCCCGTGCGTGGCCTGGTCGTACAGCCGCGGCGCGAGCAAGCGAACGAGGACGTAGGTCACCAGCCCGCCGATCACCGCGACCGCGAGGTGGGAGGCGACCAACCGGACCGAGAGCCGTTTCACGCCCGCTCCCCGATGAACTTGTAGCCGACGCCACGCACTGTCCGGAGAAAACGCGGCTCGGCCGCGTCGTCGGCGAGCTTCCGGCGCAGGTTGCGGATGTGGACGTCCACCACGCGAGCGTCACCGTAGAAGTCGTAGCCCCACACCTTCTCCAGCAGCTGAGCCCGCGAGAAGACCCGACCGGGAGCCTCGGCGAGGGCGCTCAGCAGATCGAATTCCAGAGCAGACAGCTCGAGGACCTGCCCGTCCATCTCGACGACCCGCTCGGCGGGCCGGATCTCCAGCCCGACGAAGCGCCACCGCGGCGACTGCGACTCGGGTGCCGCGGACCGCTCGCGCCGCAGGATCGCCTTCACCCGGGCCACCACCTCGCGCGGGCTGAACGGCTTGGTGACGTAGTCGTCGGCGCCCACGGCGAGGCCGATCAGCTTGTCGACCTCCTCGTTGCGCGCGGTGACCATCATGACGTAGGTCTCGGCCTGCGCGCGATCGGGCAGGGCGCGCAGCCGACGCAGCACCTCCACGCCGTCGAAGTCCGGCAACCCGACGTCCAGCATGACCAGCGCCGGCGTCCGACGCTGCACCAGCTCCATCGCCGCGGCGCCGGTGTCGGCCTCGAGCACTCCGAAGCCGTCAGCCTCGAGGAAGGCGCGCAGGACCTCACGAATCTGGGGTTGGTCGTCGACGACCAGGACCTCCTGCGCCATCGCTCAGCCGCCCGCCGCGGTCTGCGACGGCACGGCCCGCCCGCTCGTCATCGGCCACCTCCGCACGCGCTACTGCTCGAGAAGGTACACCGTCGAACAGCGCGCCCCACTCGTGCGGTCAGAGCTGTTGCCGCACGCCCGGTTCGACGGACACCCCGGCACCTGGGGGCCACATGCCTGGCGATGCTCACTGCTCCACCGGGCGGCGCGATGGGCGCCGGAGCGGGCACTTGCAGCCGCGGAGCAATGTGGCTTCGCCGGTGCTCAGCCCAGGCGTCCCACGCTGAACGCGGTGAGGAAGCCCAGAGTGGCGATCAGCCCGGCATACAGGTGCGTCCGCTCGAAGGCCTCGGGGATCATCGTGTCGGCGATCATCGTCAGGATGGCCCCTGCCGCGAGCGCCGTGATCGCCGCGACGACCTGCGGCGCCGCCCCTTCCAGCAGCAGGCAGCCGAGCAGACCGGCTATCCCGCTGGCCACGGCCACCCCGATCCACACGCCGAAGACGTACTTCGCGGACCGGCCGTTGCGCTTCATGCCCGCCGCGCTCGAGAGGCCCTCGGGGAGGTTCGAGATGAAGATCGCGACCAGCACGGGCACGCCCACCCCGCCACCGCCGAGCAACGACAGGCCCAGCACGACCGACTCGGGGATCCCGTCGAGCAATGCGCCGATGGCGATCGCCGCTCCGCTGCCGCTCTGCTCCTGCTCGCTGGGCTGCTGGTCCCCGGAACGCTTGCGGTGCCGCGCTCCCCTCTTGTCCAGCAGGACGTTGGCCGCCAGGTAGGCGATCGCACCCGCGAGGAAGCCCAGCACGGTGGCGGTGAGGCCACCGGTGTGCTCGGCGTCGTCCACGAGGTCGAAGGCCAGCGCGGAGATCAGGACGCCGGCTCCGAAGGCCATGACCGAGGCGACGACCTTCTGCGGCACCTTGACGAACCAGGCGATCAACGCGCCGATCACCAGCGCGCCACCCGCGATGAGCCCCCAGATGCCGGCCTGCAACGCGATGGGCATCAGCGCACCTCGACCGTGCGCGGGTGTGTCAGACCAGGTAGCTGGACCATGGCATCTCTCCCATCTCGTGGGCGGCGTCGGCGAACGCCGTCAGGGCGCGGATCGTCACGTCGACGTCGCCGGTCGTCATACGGCCCAGCACTCTCTGGACCTCGCGTCGCCGGTAGGCGTGTACCTCGGCCAGCAGGTCACGCCCCGTCGCAGTGAGCGACACCGTCACCACCCGGCCGTCCTCGGCCGAACGTCCCCGACTGACCAGATCCAGGCGCTGCAGCCGGTCGACCAGGCGGCTGGCGTTCGAGGCGTTCACCTCGAGCTGTGCGGCCAGCGCCCCCACGGTCTGGGCGCCGCCGGAGGCCAGCAGCACGAGGAGGCGATGCTGCACGAGGGTGATCTCCACCGGCGCGGCGTTGACCGACCGAACGGCGATCCCCACCAGGGCCCGGCTCACGGCAATGAGCGTGTCGGCGTGGCGTTCGTGTGAGGCAGCGGGTTCCTCGTTCTTCGATGCCACGCGTACCCCCGCGAGATGTGGTTTGGTTGCCCTGGCGCATACATACCGTAGCGCATGAGTTCCAGGCAGGTGGGTACGTGACTCAGATGCAGCAGAACGAGATGTCAGCGGATCGCATTGCGGATGTCTTCGGGCAGCTGACCCCGCACGGACGCGGCACGGTCTGGCCGGCCCGGGTCGACCAGCACCTCGAGGAGGGCCTCGAGGAGCAGGACGTCGACCGATGGGTGCAGTCCGCGTGCCTGTTGTGCAGCAACGGCTGCGGCGCCGACATCGCGGTGAAGGACGGCCGGATGGTCGGCATCCGGGGGCGGGCGGGCGATACCGTCAACCACGGTCGGCTCGGGCCGAAGGGGTTGTACGGCAGCACTCCGTGGGCCACCTCGCCGGACCGGCTGACGCGGCCGCTGATCCGCGTGGACGGCGAGCTGGTCGAGACCGACTGGGACACCGCCATGGGGCGCATCGTCGCTGAGTCCCGCCGGCTGCTGGACGAGAAGGGACCGCTCACCCACGGCTTCTACACCTCGGGCCAGCTCTTCCTCGAGGAGTACTACACCCTCGCGGTGATCGGAAAGGCCGGGCTGGGCACGCCCCACATGGACGGCAACACCCGGTTGTGCACGGCGACCAGCGCGGCGGCGTTCAAGGAGTCCTTCGGCGCCGACGGACAGCCCGGGTCGTACACCGACATCGAGCACTGCGACGCCATCTTCCTGTACGGCCACAACATGCCGGAGACGCAGACCGTGCTGTGGACGCGCATCCTGGATCGCACCCGCGGCGAGGATCCGCCACGCATCGTGTGCGTCGATCCGCGACGTACCGAGGTCGCCGACGAGGCGGTTCGCACCGGAGGGGTGCACCTCGCTCCGCGGGTGGGCACCAACCTCGCACTGATGAACGGGGTCACCCGCGAGCTGTTCGCGAACGACTGGGTCGACCACGCATGGGTGGCCGAGCACACCGTCGGGCTGGAGACGCTCCGGGAGATCGTCGACCCGTACACCCCCGAGAAGGTGGCCGAGATCTGCGCCGTGCCCGCGGACGACCTGCGGGCCGCGGCCCGCATCTTCGGGCAGAGCAAGGGTGTGCTGTCCACCGTCCTGCAGGGGTTCTACCAGTCGCACCAGGCGACGGCAGCGTCCGTCGCGGTGCACAACCTGCATCTGCTGCGCGGCATGATCGGGCGGCCGGGCGCCGGCGTGCTGCAGATGAACGGGCAGCCGACCGCCCAGAACAACCGCGAGTGCGGCGCGGACGGCGACCTGCCGGGCTTTCGCAACTGGGACAACCCGAAGCACGTCCAGCAGCTGGCCGACGCCTGGAACGTCGACGTCATGACGATCCCGCACTGGGCCCCGCCGACCCACGCGATGCAGATCATGGGGTACGCCGAGACCGGGTCGATCGAGCTGTTGTGGATCTCGGCGACGAACCCGGCGGTGTCGATGCCGGAGTCGGCGCGGATCCGCAAGATCCTCAGCAGCCCCAAGTGCTTCACCATCGTGCAGGACCTCTTCCGTACCGAGACCGCCGAGCTCGCGGACGTCGTCCTGCCCGCCGCGGGCTGGGGCGAGAAGACCGGTTGCTACACCAACGTCAACCGCACCGTGCACCTGTCCGAGAAGGCGGTCGAGCCACCCGGCGAGGCGCGCAGCGACCTCGACATCTTCCTGGCGTACGCCGACGCCATGGGCTTCACCGACAAGGACGGCCGGCCGCTGATGAAGTGGCGCACGCCCGAGGAGGCGTTCGACGCGTGGGCCGCCGTGACCGCCGGCCGACCGGTCGACTACACCGGCCTGTCGTACGACAAGCTCCGCGGACCGTCGGGGATCCCGTGGCCGGTCAACGTCGAGCACCCCGACGGCACCGATCGCCTCTACACGGACGGCATCTTCCCGACCGACACCGACTACTGCGAGACGTACGGCCACGACCTCATCACCGGCGGCACGGTCACCGAGCAGGAGCACCGCGCGATGGCTCCCGCGGGCCGCGCCATCCTCAAGGGGGCGCCGTACACACCCGCGCACGAGCCGCCGAACGAGGACTATCCGCTGCTGTTCACCACCGGGCGCACCGTGTTCCAGTTCCACACCCGCACGAAGACCGGACGCGCCCGCTCGCTCGACCAGGCGGCCCCCGACGCCTGGGTCGAGCTGTCGCCGGAGGACGCCGAGGCGCTCGGCGTGAGCGAGGGCGACTGGGTGCGGCTCGAGTCGCCGCGAGGGTCCATCGAGGTGCGGGCGCGTGTCGGGCGGGTCATGCAGGGGGCGGTCTTCGCGCCGTTCCACTACGGGCACTGGGATCCGGACGACGTGAGCGACGCCGCGCACCGCACGGCCAACGAGCTCACGATGACCGTGTGGGACCCGGTGTCCAAGCAGCCGACCTTCAAGACGGCCGCCTGCCGCGTGACCCGGCTGCGCGGGGACGACGGTCCCTCGCCCGCGCCGACCAACACCGCGTCCGCACCCGCCCGGAACGCCCGTGTCACGGTCCCGCCCACGCGCGGCGGTGGCGCGACGTCCAGCCGGGCGCTCGACGAGACGCCCCGCTACCCGCTCGATCCCGCACAGGAGAACCGCTGATGCCGCACCTCGCCACCTATGTAGCGCTGGCCGACCACAGCGAGCAGACGCTCGCCGACTCCCTGCGCGCCGTCGCCGAGGGCCATGCCCGCCAGGCCGACGTGTTCCACACCTGCCACACCCTCGCCGGCTGGAGCGACAAGCACCGCGAGGCGCTCGCGCCGGCCGTCGATCGCTACGGCGAGCAGGACGACGTCGACGAGCCCGAGCGGCTGCGCGGCGACGCGCTCACCGAGACCCGCGAGGGTGAGGTCGGGCTGCTGCGCGACCTCCAGGACCTGCACCTGCTCGCCACCCTCGTGCAGACCACCTGGACCGTCATCGCACAGGGCGCGCAAGGCCTGCGCGATACCGAGCTGCTCGACATCGCGAACTCCTGCAACGCCGAGACCGCCCGGCAGCTTCAGTGGCTGACGACCCGCATGAAGCAGGCCGCGCCGCAGGCGCTGATCGTCGCGCCCTGAGCCGGCCCGCCGCGACCGCGCTTCTACCGCCCGGTGAAGCGCGGTTCGCGGCGCTCGATGAAGGACGCGACGCCCTCCTTGTGATCCGCGGAGGCGAAGCATTCCTGCAACGCCGTCCGGTGGGCCGCGAGGTGGCCGGCCTCGTCCCTGCCGAGACCGGCATAGATGAGCTGCTTCGCGCGCCGGGCGGCGAACGGCGAGCCGCGGGAGATACGGCGTGCCAGGTCGATCGCGCGCCGGCCCAGCTCCTCCGGCGCGACGACCTCCATGACGTACCCGAGGCGCAGCGCCTCGTCGGCCTCCAGGAACTCGCCGGACAGCACCAGCCGCAGGGCGTTGCTGAGCCCGATCTGGCGCGGCAGCAGGTACGACCCGGCACCGGTGTCGGGGACCAGACCCCGGTGCACGAAGTTCCAGGCGATCCGGGCGCGCGTGCTGGCGATCCGGAGATCCGCCTGCGTCGCGATGTCGGCACCCATGCCGACGGCGGGGCCGTCGATCGCGGCCACGACGGGCTTCGGGCAGCTGGCGACCATCCACGGCCACTCGTCCGCGTCGCGGTTGCCGCCGCGACGATCGGCGGCGGTCTCCCCCAGCTCCGACAGGTCGGTACCGGCGCAGAACGCTCCCCCGGCTCCGGTGATCACCACGGCGAGGACGTCGTCGTCCGCGGCGGCCTGCCGCAGCGCGTCCCGGAACTGCGCGAGCGCACCCCAGCCCATCGCGTTCTTCTTGTGGGGTCGGTTGATGGTCACGACCGCGATACCGTCGGTGACCTCGTACAGGATGTCCGCGCTGTCCATCTGGCTCCCTCGTCCTACCGGCGAAACGCCGCGTCACCTCTGTCTACACGCAGGGCGCCCGGCGCGACCAGCAGCGGGACCGCTCCTCGGCCCTGGTCGACTGCGGCCTCCGGAAAACCACGAGATTCTGGGACGCTGACCGTTCCGGGTGGACAGCGGCCCGGAATCGCGACGTAATGCGGGAAGCTCCTTCTACATGGCCGGGCTCGGCGCGTACCGCCAGGTCCTGGAGGACTGCCGCAGCAAGGAATACCACGGGTTCGCGCTCCGCTGATTGTGTGGCGTGCGGCACATCGGCTTATGGTGTGCTGGTGACGGAAGCGGGCGCGACGGACAGCCCCGAAGCCGTGCCCGGTTTCGACCCTGAGGCACTGCTGCCGGTGCTGCGGCGGGTCATCGGCGCTCGGGTCGCCTCGCGACCCGACGCCGAGGACCTCGTCCAGGAGGCACTGGCCCGGATGCTCAAGGCGTCCGACCGCATCGACCCGCAGACCGCGGAGGCCTACGCGATCACCACCGCGCGCAACCTGATCGCGACTCGCTGGCGCGACGAGATGCGCTTTCGAGAACGCCGCCACCAGCTGGTCGAGGTGGACCACGCACCGACACCCGAGGACAGCGCTGTGGACGCCGAGGACGGCCGGCTGATGGCCGAGGCGCTCAGCAGGTTCAGCGACGAGGACCGCGCCCTGTTGCTCGCGCACGAGGTGGACGGCGTGCCGAACGCCGAGCTCGCCGACCGCATCGGCTCGACCGCCGGTGCGGTCGGCGCTCGGCTGCACCGGCTGCGGATGCGGATGCGGGTCGAGTACCTGCTGATCGCCGAGGGCATCGACCCCCCGACGACGCGGTGCCGCTCGGTGCTCTATGCGCTGGCGAGCAACGACCGTCGGCGGCGCCGCGAGTCCGATGTCGAAGGACACCTCCTGGAGTGCGACACCTGCTACGCGCTCAGCACTCGGCTGCAGCCGCACGAGACGACCGACGACGGCACGGTCCGGCTCGCCATCGAGCGCGACGCCGACCTGGTCCAGGCCCGCCAGGCCGCCCGCGAGCTCGCCGCCCACCTCGGTTTCGCCAAGGTCGAGCTCACCGTGATCGCGACCGCGGTCTCGGAGATGGCGCGCAACGTGCTCAAGTTCGCCGGCAGCGGCACGATCACGCTGAGCGCGCTGGAGCAGGGTCGACGGGGCTTCCGCGTCGTGGTCGCCGACAGAGGGCCCGGCATACCTGATCTCGAGGCGGCAGTGCGCGACGGCTACAGCACCTACCGCGGCCTCGGCCTCGGCCTCGGCGGCGCGCGCCGCCTGATGGACGAGTTCGACGTCGTGTCCCGACCGGGCCGCGGCACGATCGTGACCATGACCAAGTGGCTCGAAGGGAACCCGTGATGCAGCAGAAGGACAGCTATCCGCAGGACGTCGTCGGCGTCGGCGACGGTACCGGGGACGCGCTGCTGGCCGAGCTCGTGGAGCATCTCCGCGAGAACCGGCCGCAGCTGCGCGATACCTGGGCACGCCGCATCGTGGCCGCCCACCTGCTCACCGCCATGACGCCGGAGGAGATGAACGCCGAGACGCAGTCGGTCTACGACAACTACGTCGACGTGCTCGAGACCGGCAGCGTCGAGGCGCTCAGCGCGTACGCCCGCGATCTGTCCGAGCGGATCATCCCCCGGGGCGTCGAGACCTACGAGGTGGTCGGCATCGTGCTGCTGCTGCGCGACGTCCTCGCCCGCTCCCTGTTCGAGAAGTACCGGGCGGACGTCGGGATGCTCAACCAGGTGCTCGACGTCTACGAGCCGGCGGCGAACCGGATCGCCAACACCGTCGCCGTGAGCTTCGTCGACGAGAGGGAGCGGGTCATCCGCCAGCAGCAGGCAGCGCTGCGCGAGCTGTCGACGCCCGCGCTGCCGGTCCGCGAGCGGCTGCTCATCCTGCCGATCATCGGCGTCCTCGACAAGGACCGCGCCAGCCAGCTCACCGAGCAGCTGCTCAACGCCATCCGCAAGCACCGCGCGAAGGTGGTCGTCATGGACATCACCGGCGCGCCCGAGGTGGACGCCGTCGTCGCGAACCATCTGGTGGGGACGGTGGACGCGTCACGCCTGATGGGCGCGAGCGTCATCATCACCGGAGTGTCCCCGACGATCGCCCAGACCCTCGTCACCCTCGGCGTCGATCTGAGCAAGATGAACACCGTCGGGGACCTGCAGGGTGGCTTGGAGGAGGCCGAACGCCTGCTCGGCTACACGGTGACTCGCCAGGAAGGGATTGCCTGAGGGAATGGACGGACCGGCGCTGGTCTCGATCCTGCGCCAGGGTGACACCCTGGTCGCGTCGGTCCACACTGCGCTCGACGACTCCCAGATGCTGCGGTTCCAGCGCGACCTCGTCGAGCAGATCGGCGCCCAGCGCGCACGCGGCGTGATCATCGACGTGGCGGCACTCGACGTCCTCGACTCGTTCGCCACCAGCACGTTGTGCGACATCGCGGAGATGGCCAGGCTGCGGGGCGCGCGCACCGTCGTCGTCGGCATCCAGCCCGCGGTCGCGTTCACGATGGTCCGGCTCGGGATGGCCACACCCCAGTTCGAGGTCGCCCTCGACCTGGACGACGGTCTGGAGATGCTGAGCGCCGACTCCGCCTCGCCGGCGCCAGGTCGCCGCGGATGAACGACTACGACGCGAGCGACGATCCGCTCGAGGCGCTGCGGCGCGACTATCGGGTCGCCTTCCTCCGCTATCTGCCGCACGCCGACGAGGCGGCCCTCGCCACTGCGTACGACATCGGGCGGCGGGTGCTCCCCGCCGACCTCGGTCTGCTGCACGTCGTCCACGTGCACCACGAGGTGCTCGGCGAGGTGCTCGCCGCCGAACGGCCGGAGCAGTGGGAGCACCTCGTGCAGGCCGCCGGCGAGTTCATGAGCGAGGTGCTCGCCGCGATGCACATGATCCAGCGCCCCCCTCGGCGCGGACGACTGAACGCCCGTACGCCGACGCGCGGAAGGCGTGACGCGTGACACGCCGACGATTTTTTCTGCCGTTCGCCGCCATCCGCCGGTAATGCCGCAGGGCTGCCGACGTCTTCATCGGTGTGCTCGGAGACGCCGGGCCCGCAGGCAGAGCAGTATCGAAGGAGCGCACCACAATGAACCTCCGTAATCGACTTACCACCGTCATCGCGACCGCCGCCCTCGCGGGAGGTGGCGTACTGCTACCGGCCGTCGCCGCCAACGCCGCCCCGGCTCCCAACAGTGCCGCCGCCGCGGCGGCTCTCAACAGCACGCTGCCGGTGACCGGCACCCTCGGCGACGGCAGCGCCTTCACCGGCACGCTGTCGAACCTCACGACGTCCGTCGTCGGCGGCGTCCTGCAGCTCACGGGCACGCTCACCAGCACCGCCCTGCCGGGCGGGAGCGGCACCTTCACCGTCCCCCTGAACCTCGCCGACATGTCGGGGTCGTGCCCGGTGCTCACGCTCAACCTCGGGCCGCTGGACCTCGACCTGCTCGGGCTGACCGTCCACCTCGACGAGGTGAACCTCGACGTCACCGCGGTGCCGGGCGCGGGCAACCTGCTGGGCAACCTGCTGTGCGCGGTGACCCACCTGCTCGACAACAACGGGCCGGTCACGGGCATCAGCGCGCTGCTGAACCGGCTGCTCACCGGCCTCGGCCTCTAGAGCAGCGCAGCTCCGGACCGGTGGACGCAGCCGGTCCGGTCCCCGCGACGCCGGGTGGTGGGACCCCGAACCGCCACCCGGCGTCGTCCGCGGCCTCGAACCGGCCGGCCTGTCCCTAGACTCGCAGGTGCACCCGGTCGACCGCGGAGAGGACGTTCGTGCCCGAGATCAGCACCCCGGTCAGGATCGGCGTCCTCACCTCCGGCGGCGACGCCCCCGGCATGAACGCGGCGCTGCGTGCCGTCGTGCGCTCCGGGCTGAATGCCGGCGCCGAGATGTTCGCCGTCCACGAAGGCTGGCAGGGCGCGGTCAACGGCGGCGCGCAGATCGTGCCGATGGGGTGGGAAGACGTCTCCGGCATCCTGCAGCTCGGCGGCACCGTCATCGGCACCGCGCGCTGCGCCGAGTTCCGCGACCGCGCCGGACGCCGCGCGGCCGTCCGCAACCTCCTCGACCGAGGCATCGACCGGCTCGTCGTCATCGGCGGCGACGGCTCGCTGACCGGCGCCGATCAGCTGCGCGCCGAGTGGAGCGGGCTGCTCGACGAGCTGGTGGCTGCCGGCGAACTCGCGCCGGAGCTGCGGGAGCGGCATCCGCGGCTGATGCTCGTCGGCCTGGTCGGATCGATCGACAACGACATGGTCGGCACCGAGATGACCATCGGCACCGATTCCGCGCTGCACCGCATCACCGACGCCATCGACGCGATCTCCTCGACCGCCGCCAGCCACCAGCGCGCCTTCATCATCGAGGTGATGGGCCGTAACTGTGGCTACCTGGCGGTGATGAGTGCCCTGGCGGGCGGTGCGGACTACGTCTTCGTGCCCGAGGCACCGCCCGGGCCAGACTGGCCGGAGCGGATGTGTGCCGTGATCCGCCGGGCCCGTGAGGCGGGACGACGCGACTCGATCATCGTCGTGGCCGAAGGAGCCGTCGACCTGAGCGGTGCCCGGATCACCTGCGACCAGGTCCGCGTCGCCGTCCAGGAGGGGCTCGGGCAGGACGCCCGCATCACCGACCTCGGCCACGTCCAGCGCGGGGGTACGCCCAGCGCCTACGACCGCTGGATGGCCTCGGTGGTCGGGGTGGCTGCCACGGAGGCGCTGCTGAACGCGGACGCCGGCACCGAGCCCGTGGTGCTCGGCGTCCAGCGCAACGAGGTGGTGCGCCGACCCCTCATGGAGGCGGTCGAGGAGACCCGGGCGGTCCCCGCGCTCATGGCCGGCGGACGCAGCGCCGAGGCGGTCGCCGCGCGGGGCCCCGGTTTCGGCCGCTCCCTTCGAATCTTCCAGGCCATCTCGGAGGCCGATCCCACCGTCGAGCCGGCGGTACCGGCCAAGCGGATTGCCATCGTGCACGCCGGCGGCCTCGCGCCGGGGATGAACACCGCGGTCTGGGCCGCCGTCCGCCTCGGCATCGACGCCGGGCACCGGATGGCCGGGATCCAGGGCGGCTTCCCGGGGTTCTGCCGCGGAGACGTCGTGGATCTCGAGTGGGGCGATGTCGAGGGCTGGGTCTCCCGCGGAGGTGCCGAGCTCGGGACGCGCCGCTCGATCCCCGACGGTGCCGCCTTGGAGCAGATCGCGCGGACGATCGAGCGCCGCGACATCGACGCGCTGCTGGTCGTCGGCGGCTACAACGCCTACGAGGCGGTCCGCCTGATGGTCTCCGAGCGCGACCGTCTGGCTGCCTTCCGGCTCCCGATCGCGTTGCTCCCGGCGAGCATCGACAACAACCTGCCGGGCTGGAAGATGGCGATCGGCGCCGACTCCGCTCTCGGTGTTGCCACCGAGGCCCTCGACCGGGTGAAGCAGTCGGCGTCGGCGCACCGCCGCTGCTTCGTCGTCGAGACGATGGGCCGCTCCTGCGGCTTCCTCGCGCTCATGAGCGGGCTGACCTCCGGCGCCGAGCGGGTCTACCTGCACGAGGACGGCATCGATCTCAGCCGGCTGGAGTCCGACGTCCGCCAGATGCGCGCCGCGTTCGAGCAAGGCCGCCGCTTCCACCTCGCGATCCGCAACGAGGAGGCCGACCCCTACTACACGACCGACGTGCTCGCCCGGCTGTTCGAGGCCGAGAGCGGCGGCCGGTACGACGTACGCACCCTCGTCATCGGGCATGTGCAGGAAGGCCCGAGCCCCAGCCCGTTCGACCGGATGACGGCCGCCCGGCTCGCCGCCGCCGGCATCCGGTTCCTGTCCGACCGGCTCGCGGACGGGAGCGACGACGCGGTGTTCGCCGCCGAGAGCAGCGACGGCACGACGATGCTCCCGGTCGCCGAGCTGGACGGGCTCGTCGATCCGGTTCACCGGCGGCCCGTGGATCAGTGGTGGCACCGGCTGCGGGGAACCGCCGCGGCGATCAACGAGCGCAGCTTCGTCGAGCACGACACGGCGAGGCCGCCCGGGCGGTCGCATTCGATCTGGCCCGGAGTGCACCGCAAGTTTCGAGGCTGACGCGCCGCCGGCCGCCCCGGATCGCTAGGCTGGCACCATGGCTGACTTTGATGTTGTTGTTCTGGGTGCGGGACCCGGCGGGTACGTCGCCGCGATCCGCGCGTCGCAGCTGGGCCTGAAGGCCGCGGTCGTCGAGCTGAAGTACTGGGGCGGCGTGTGCCTGAACGTCGGCTGCATCCCCTCGAAGGCGCTGCTGCGCAACGCCGAGCTCGCTCATCTCCTGGAGCACGATAAGGACAAGTACGGCATCACCGGCGATGCCTCGATGGCCTTCCAGCCCACCCACGCCCGGTCGCGCCAGGTCTCGAGCGAGATCGTCAAGGGCGTGCACTTCCTGATGAAGAAGAACAAGATCACCGAGATCGACGGGTGGGGCACCATCACCAGCCCGACCTCGATGGACGTCAAGCTCAGCGACGGCTCGACCAAGCAGATCACGTTCGACAACCTCGTCATCGCCACCGGCGCGACCACCCGGCTCATCCCCGGTACCGAGCTCTCCGAGCGGGTCGTGACGTACGAGGAGCAGATCCTCGACGACACCCTCCCGGGCTCGATCATCATCGCCGGCTCCGGAGCCATCGGCGTCGAGTTCGCCTACGTGATGAAGAACTTCGGCGTCGACGTCACGATCGTGGAGTTCCTCGACCGCATGGTGCCGACCGAGGACGCCGAGGTCTCCAAGGAGCTCGCCAGGCACTACAAGAAACTCGGCGTGAAGGTGCTGCTGGGCACCAAGGTCGAGTCGATCGACGACTCGGGCGACAAGGTCAAGGTCACGGTCTCCCCCGCCAAGGGCGGCGACCAGCAGGTCCTCGAGGCGGACAAGGTGCTGCAGGCGATCGGCTTCGCGCCGCGGCTCGAGGGCTACGGCCTGGAGTCCCTCGGCGTGGAGATCACCGATCGCAAGGCGATCGCCGTCGACGAACGCGGCCGCACCAACGTGCCCAACGTGTACGCGATCGGCGACGTCACCGGCAAGATGATGCTCGCGCACACCGCCTCCGCCATGGGCATCGTCGCGGCCGAGACCATCGCGGGCGCCGAGACGATCGAGATCGATTTCGACATGATCCCGCGGGCGACGTACTGCCAGCCGCAGATCGCGTCGTTCGGGTACAGCGAGGAGCAGGCCAAGGAGAAGGGCTTCGACGTGAAGACGGCGAAGTTCCCGTTCTCGGCCAACGGCAAGGCCAAGGGGCTCGGTGACACGGCAGGCTTCGTGAAGATCGTCGCCGACGCCAAGCACAACGAGATTCTCGGCGCGCACCTGATCGGCCCCGACGTCACCGAGCTCCTCCCGGCGCTGACCCTTGCCCAGAAGTGGGACCTCACCGCCGACGAGGTCGCCCGCAACATCTTTGCGCACCCGACGCTGTCGGAGGCCGTGATGGAGGCCGTGGAAGGCATCGCTGGCCACATGGTCCACCTCTAGCCTTTCCTCCGCGGGGGCGACCGGCGTCCGGCGGCGGCCAGGGCGGTGCCCCGGCGCCCGTAGGATGGTCGGCATGTCGCTCGCTCAGGGAACCGGTAGCAGCCTGGATCTGCATTGGCTCATCGACGAGATCGGCAACGGCGGCGTGGCCGTCCTGTGCGGCGCCGGCCTGTCGACCGACAGTGGCATTCCCGACTATCGCGGCCCGAACGCCCGGCCCCGGCGGCAGATCACCCTGCAGGAGTTCAGCCGCTCCGAGCAGTTCCGGCAGCGCTATTGGGCGCGGTCCTACGTCGGCTTCGAGAAGTTCGAGGTGGCGGGGCCCAACGCCGGCCACCACGCCCTTGCGGCGCTGCAGTCCCGCGGGTATGTCGGCGGGATCATCACCCAGAACGTCGACGGCCTGCAGCAGGAGGCCGGATCGGTGGGGGTCATCGACCTGCACGGCCGCATCGACGAGGTGATCTGCCTCGACTGCCGCCAGGTGACCGCACGCCAGCAGCTGCAGGACCGGTTGCGCGTCGCGAACGCCGGCTTCCTGGAGCGGCACGACGGGGTCATCGCGCCGGATGGCGACGCGGATATCGCCGACACGGCGGGCTTCCACGTCGTGCCCTGCCTCAACTGCGGCGGGCGCCTCAAGCCACACGTCGTCATGTTCGGCGAGACCGTGCTGCCGGAGATCGTCGAGGCGTGCTACGCCGTGGTGGACGCCGCCGAGATGCTGCTCGTAGTCGGCTCGAGCCTGCAGGTGCAGTCGGGGCTCCGGTTCGTACGGCGGGCGCACGGCCACAAGCCCGTCGCGATCGTCAATCGGGGCCGGACCCGCGGCGACGCGATGGCCGACGTCCACCTCGAGCACGGCGTCAGCGAGACCCTCACGGCGATCGCCGACGCCCTCGACTGAGCCCGCCCCCGTTCAGTTGTGCCGACTTCGGGCGACGTCGCCCGAAGCGGTAACAACACAACGGGGGTCACTCGCCGTAGAACAGCCGCTCGGCGACGTGCCGGGCGCGGCGGGTCTTGCGGGAGTAGTCGTCGAGGAACTCCTCGCTGGTCACCGTGTCGGGATAGCCGGAGAGGCGCGCGACCGCGACCAGGTCCTTCGGCAGCCGCGGGAGCTCGTCCGAGGCCTTGCCCTTGGCCAGCATGATCGCATCGCGGCACTTGGAGACCAGCCGCCACGACTCGGCGAGCGCGTACGCGTCGTCACCGCTGATCAGCCCGGCCTCGGCCGCCCCGCGCAACGCCGTCAGCGTCGACGTGGTCCGCAGCTCGGAGTGCTCGTGGCCGTGCTGCAGCTGCAGCAGCTGCACGGTCCACTCGATGTCGGACAGCCCGCCGCGGCCGAGCTTGAGGTGCCGGTTGGGGTCGGCCCCCCGCGGCAGCCGCTCGGTGTCGACGCGCGCCTTGATCCTGCGGATCTCGCGCACCTGCTCCGGCGCCAGACCGCCCTCGGCGAACCGGATCGGGTCGATCAGCTGGGTGAACCGCGCCCCCAGCAGGACGTCGCCGGCAGCGGGACGAGCCCGCAGCAGGGCCTGCGTCTCCCACGGCTGGCTCCAGCGCGCGTAGTACTCCCGGAAGCCCTCGAAGGACCGTACGAGGGCACCGTTGCGGCCCTCGGGGCGCAGGTCGGCGTCCAGCCCGACCGCCGGGTCGGCGCCGGGCTTGGCGAGCAGCTTGATCATCAGCTCGACCGTCTGCAGCGCGATCTTCCGCGCGTCCTCCGGGTCGGCGCCCGGCCGTACGTCGTACACGTACACGACGTCCGCGTCCGAGCCGTAGCCGAGCTCTGCGCCGCCGTACCGGCCCATGCCGATCACCGCGATGTCGCACGGGAAGTCGCCCATCCCGATCTCGCGCTCGGAGCCGACCTGCTTGGCCGCCACCGAGAGCGCGGCGCGGATCGTCGCGTCGTTCAGGGCCGTCAACGCCGAGCCGACGTGCACGACGTCGATCCGGTGCAGGATGTCCGCCGAGGAGATCCGCACCAGCTCGTGACGCCGGATCGACCGGATGGCGGCGATCGCCTCCTCCGGGTTCGCCGCCCGGCCGGCCGCGGCGAACATCTTCATCTCGATCGCGGTCTCCATGCGCGGCGCGAGCTGGGACAGCTCGGCGAACATCTGGATGGCCTCCGGCGCGCGGCCGAGCAGCCCCGCGACGTACTTGCTCGAGCCGAGGACCAGCGCCAGGTTCCCGCTCACCGCGCCCTCGTCGCGCAGCAGCCGCAGGTACCACGGCGTGCGGCCGAGCTGCTCGGAGACCTGGCGGTAGGCCAGCACACCGCCGTCGGGGTCGGGAGCGTCGGCGAACATCGACAGGATCGCCGGCAGCACGATGCGCTGCAGCGCAGCGGTCCGGCTGGTCCCGGCGGTCAGCGCCTCGACGTGCTTCAGGACGCCTTCGGGGCGTTCGAAGCCGAGCGCCCGCAGCCGCTGCACGGCCGCCTCGGTCGTGAGCCGCAGCGCCTCGCCCGGCACCGCCGCGACCGCCGACAGCAGCGGGCGGTAGAAGACCTTCTCGTGCAGGCGGCGCACCTCGCGGGCGTGCGCCTCCCGGTCGTGCAGCAGCGACTTCACGGGGTCGCCCTCGTAGCCGAGCGACCGCGCCAGGGTCAGCAGGTCGTGCTGGTCGGCGGGCAGCAGATGCGTGCGGCGCAACTGCGAGAGCATCACCCGATGCTCGAGGGTGCGCAGGAACCGGTACGAGTCGGCGAGCGTGCGCCCGTCCTCGCGGCCCACGTAGCCGCCGGCGGTCAGCGAGCGCAGCGCGTCGAGGGTCGCCGGCTCGCGGATCGACTCGTCGGCGCGCCCGTGCACCATCTGCAGGATCTGCACCGAGAACTCGATGTCGCGCAAGCCACCCGGGCCCAGCTTCAGCTCGCGGCCGGCCAGCTTGTCCGGGATGTTGTCCTCGACCCTGCGGCGCATCGACTGGACGTCGTCGACGAAGCCATCACGCTCGGCGGCCTGCCAGCACTGGGCGGCGATGGCCTCCATGTACTGCCCGCCGAGGTCCGGGTCGCCGGCGATCGGCCGGGCTTTCAGCAACGCCTGGAACTCCCAGGTGCGTGCCCAGCGGGAGTAGTAGGAGCGGTGGCCGTCCAGGGTGCGGATCAGCGCGCCCGCCTTGCCCTCGGGTCGCAGCGCGGCGTCGACCTCCCACGCGACCTCCTTGCAGATCCGCATCATCGCCGACGCCCACGTCGCGCCGTTGCGCATGGCGACGTCCTCGGGCGTGCCGTCGACCGGCTCGCCGACGTAGATGACGTCGACGTCCGAGATGTAGTTCAGCTCGTGAGCGCCGCACTTGCCCATGCCGATCACGGCGAGCCGGACGCCGGACGCCCGCTCGCCCAGCTCGGCGGCCGCCACCGCGAGCGCCGTCTGCACCAGCGCGCCCGCCATGTCGGAGAGGTCGTCGGCCGCGGTCTCGAGGGACGCCTCCCCCACCAGGTCACGCGCGGCGACGTCCAGCAGCGCCCGCGTGTACGCGATGCGCAGCAACCGCACCGCCTCCGCACCGGTGGTGGTCGCCCGGCGGCCCGTCGGCCCGGTGCACGGGTCGTCGAGATCGGCGCCCACCGAGACGGCGATGCCGTCGAGGAGCTCCTGGAAGGACGCCGGCCGCTCCTTCAGCAGCCGCCACTGGCCCACGTTGGCACACAGCCATTCGCCGAGCGCCCGCGAGCTGCCGAGCACCGCGCACAGCCGCCGCGCGAAGTCGTCGTCGGCGCGCAGCGCCTCCAGCGCGCCCTCGTTGCCGCCGGCCTCGACGAGCCGGACGAGCAGCAGCACCGCCTGATCCGGGTCGGCTGCGTCGTTGAGCATGCGCACGAGCACCTCGGCGCGCTCGTCCGCGAAGTCGCCGCTCTCGGTCACCAGGCCCACGGGCAGCAGGAACCGCGCGACTCGGTCGGGGTCGGCGAAGTCCAGGCGCGCCAGCGGCTTGAGCCGCTGGCGCCCGGTGTCGACGGCCCGCGCCGGTCGCGGATCAGTCATCCGCGGGGCCCTCGGTCGCCAGCTGCGCGAATCGCACGATGAACGGCTCCCACACCTCGCGCAGGTCCGGGTGCGCGATTTCCGAGCGCCGCACCAGCTCCTCGGTGTCGAATCCCTTGCGCTGCAGCGCATCCTCGTTGTCGACGATCCACGACCGGAACGTCTCGTGCGTCGTCTCGAAATGGAACTGGGTCGCCCACATCCGATCGCCGAACCGGAAGGCCTGGTGGTCGTACAGCGGCCCGCCCATCAGATGCACCGCGCCGGGCGGCAGCTCGGCGATGACCTCGCCGTGGAACTGGATCACGTCGGGCGCCATCGGCAGCGTCTCGAACAGCTCGTCCTTGTAGGAGACGTCCTTGCGGCCCGAGAGCATCGGGCCGATCTCCATGCCCTCGCTCCCCCGCTCGACGCGGCCGCCGAGCGCCTGCGTGACGAGCTGCGCGCCGAGGCAGATCGCGAGGGTCGGGTGCGACGTGGCGGCCGCCCGCTGGAGCATCTCGAGGGTCTGCGAGCGCCACGGGAAGCCCTTGTCGGAGGTGGCGCTCAGCCCGCCGCCCAGCACGATCGTCCCGGCGTACTGCGTCAGGTCGTCCGGCAGCGGATCACCGGCGTACGGGCGGATCACCACGCACTCGTAGCCGTGCTCGGTGAGCCAGTCCAGCAGCGGCCCGGGCGGGTCGGTCTTGTCGTGCTCGATGAAGGCGAACGGCTTGGTGGTCATCTACAGCACTCCGAGGTAGGACTCGATCTCGAACGGGGTCACGCGGGCGCGGTAACCGATCCATTCCTGGCGCTTGTTGCGCAGGAAGTAGTCGAAGACGTGCTCGCCGAGGATCTGCGGCATGAGCTCGGACTCCTCCAGGCAGCTCAGCGCCTCGTAGAGGTTGTGCGGCAGGTCGGCGAAGCCCATGGCGCGGCGCTCGCGGGAGGTCAGCGCCGAGACGTCCTCCTCCGCGCCGGGCGGCAGCTGGTACTCCTCCTCGACACCCTTCAGGCCCGCGCCGATGAGCACCGCGAGCGCCAGGTACGGGTTGCAGGCGGGATCCGGCGAGCGCACCTCGATGCGGGTCGAGCTGGACTTGCCCGGGCTGTACTGCGGCACCCGGATCAGCGCCGACCGGTTGGCGTGCCCCCAGCACACCCACGCGGGCGCCTCGGAGATCTCCCCCTCGCCCTCGAAGGCGTAGAGGCGCTTGTAGGAGTTCACGAACTGGTTGGTCACCGCGGTGAGCTCGCGCGCGTGCCGCAGGATCCCTGCGATGAAGTGCCGGGCGGTCTTCGACAGCGACAGCTCGTCGGTCGGGTCGTGGAAGGCGTTGTTCTCGCCCTCGAACAGCGAGATGTGGGTGTGCATGCCGCTGCCGGCGTGCATCGTGAACGGCTTCGGCATGAAGGTGGCGTACACGCCCTCCTCGAGCGCCGTCTCCTTCATCATGTGCCGGAAGGTCATGATGTTGTCGGCCGTGGTGAGCGCGTCGGCGTACCGCAGGTCGATCTCCTGCTGGCCCGGCGCGACCTCGTGGTGGCTGAACTCGACGGAGATGCCCATCGCCTCCAGGGCCGTCACCGCGCGGCGGCGGAAGTCGTGCGCCTTGATGTGCGTGGGCATGTCGAAGTAGCCGCCCTGGTCCACCGGCCGCGGGGGCTTGCCGGACGCCGGCTCGTCCTCGAGCAGGAAGAACTCCATCTCCGGGTGGGTGTAGCAGCTGAAGCCCATGTCGGAGGCCTTGGCCAGGACCCGGCGCAGCACGTGCCGCGGATCGGCCCAGGCCGGGGAGCCGTCGGGCATCTTGATGTCGCAGAACATCCGAGCCGTGTCGGAGGGCTCGCCGTTCTCCATCGGGATGACCTGGAACGTCGTCGGGTCGGGGTGCGCGACCATGTCGCTCTCGGTGACGCGGGCGAAGCCCTCGATCGCCGAGCCGTCGAAGCCGATGCCCTCCTCGAAGGCCGACTCGAGCTCGGCGGGGGCGATCGCGACGGCCTTGAGGAATCCCAGGACGTCGGTGAACCACAGCCGGACGAACTTGATGTCGCGCTCTTCGATGGTGCGCAGGACGAACTGCTGCTGACGATCCACGGTTGTTCTCCCTACGACTGGTACGGCGCCGCCTCTAGTCTGCCTGGACCCGGTTTCCTACTTGTTACCGGCTTTCCAGGTCTCCCAGTCGACGTTCCAGTCACCCCATCCGTCGCCCGGCTTGAGCTCGAGCTCGGCGCCGCTGATGATCACGATGTCGCCGTACCGCGCGTTCTCGTAGAACCACTTGCCGTTCTCCATCGACAGGTTGATGCAGCCGTGCGAGACGTTGCGCACGCCCTGGTCGGCCACCGACCACGGCGCGGCGTGCACGAACTCGCCCGACATCGAGATGCGGGTCGCGTACGGCACCTCCTCGTAGTAGCCGTCGGGCGCGTCGGTGGGCAGCCCCCAGGTCGAGGAGTCCATGATCTTCTTCTCGTACTTCTCCTGCACCACATGGATGCCGTTCTGCGACGGGTACTTCGGCATGCCCAGCGAGCCGGGCATCGTGCGGATCAGCTTCCCGTTCTGGTACACCTTCAGCTGCAGGTCCGAGCTGTCGATCTTGGAGATCACCGAGTCGCCGATGACGAAGTCGGTGTGGTGGTCCTTCTGGCCGTACAGCCCGCCGCCGAGGTCCTTGCCGTAGATCTGCACGTCGAGGCTCACGGTGGTGCCGGGCGTGTAGAAGTCCTTGGGCCGCCAGTGCGCCTCCTTGCTGGAGAACCAGTACCAAGCGCCTTCCACCGGCGGGTTGGTCGTGACCTTCATGTACTGCTCGGCGGTGTTCTTGTCCTTGATCGGCTCGTCGAAACGCACGATCAGCGGCATGCCGACCCCGTAGGTGCCGCCCGCCTTGCTGGGCAGGGTGCTCACCGCGGTCTGGTTGGTCGGGACGACGGTCTGGATGGTGCCCGTGTACTGCTTGGCCGCGCCCTCGACGCTGGTGGTCTCGGCGGTCACGGTGTACGTGCGGGCGTATCCGAACGGCTCGCCGGAGGTCCAGGTCAGGCCGTCCGGCGCGAGCGTGCCCTGCACCTGCTTGCCCTCGCTGTTGGTGACGGTCACCGATGTCATGGTGCCCTGGGCGGCCGTGACGACCAGCGGGGTGAGCGGGTTGACGTTCGTGGACCCGTCGGGCGGGTTCATCGTCACCGCCGTCGTGATCGGCGCCTTCGTCGTCGTGGGCGCCGCTTCGCTCGTCGGCGCGCCACCGCCGGCGCTCGTCGAGCCGCTGCCGGTCGTGCAGGCGCTCACGAGCAGGAGGGCCAGCACGGCGATCAGGGCCAGGGCGGCCTGGGTGGCGGGAGACCTACGGTTCATCGAGTTTCCAGACGGGCGAGAGCGTGACGGCAGGTGTCACTGCGGTGAGCGGCGGGGGCGGGGACGAAGAGCCATTCTCCCACAGAAACCGAGGTCATGGCCTCGACTAGATCGACATCACCGGTCCGCGAGCGGCGCCGCCGATCACCGCGTGCGCCGCCACGAGCGACGGGCCGTACCAGGTGAGGTAGCGACCCTCGAACAGCGCGCACCGGCGGCCGGCGAACGCCTCGGGACCGTCGGAGAGGCTGAACGGATACGGCTCGTCGGGCAGCAGGATCAGCTCGGCGTCGATGCCGGGCTCGACGCGGGGATAACGCGGCTCGGTGACGACGTTGACCAGGCCGAGCCGCTGGATCAGGTCACCGGAGAAGGTCTGCGATCCGACGGCCATCCACGGCTTGCGCCAGATGAAGCACGCCGTGCGGACGCCGATAAGGTCCGGATCCGGTCGCTCCCAGACACGGCCCGCGGTGTCCAGCCAGGCGGACCGCGGCAGGCCGAGGGCGTCCAGCAGCCGCGCGATCGAGCCGAGAGCGGCATCGAGCGTGTCGGGGCTGGTGACGTAGACGGGGATGCCGGCGTCCCGCAACGCCTCCACGTCGGCCTGCTTGTTCTCCTCCTTGTTGGCCACCACGACGTCCGGCCGCAGGGCGGTGATGCGCTCGATGCCGGGCTTCTTGGTGCCGCCGATCCGCTCGGCGCGCAGGTCCGCCGGGTGCGTGCACCAGTCGGTCACGCCCACGAGCAGGCCCGGGTACTCGTACGCGATGGTCTCGGTGAGCGACGGGACCAGGCTGACGACGCGGCGCACGTCGCCGAGCCTCAGCTCGACGCCCAGGTCGTCAACGACGCTGCGCATGGCCCACGAGCTCCAGCTGCAGCTCCGGCTTCTGCGGGTCGGCCGCGTCGACGCGCACCTGCACGGAGTCGCCGAGCCGCGCGCCGCCCTCGGCCTTGGCCCGGACGGCGGGCTCGTCGAGCACGACGGTGACCGAGTCCTTGCCGGTGCCGACGACGACGGCCGGGAACTGCTTGCCGACCGCGTCGCGCAGCAGCAGGGCCTCCACCGTGTCGATGATCGCGTTGTCGAGACGGCTCTCCAGCGCGCCGGTGCCCGCGACGACGTCCGGCAGCCTCGGCAGCGCGTCCAGCGCCCAGGCGGGGATCGGTTGCCCGGCGCACGCCGAGAGGCACACCTCCAGGCCGTAGCGGTCGACCAGCCGCCGCAGCGGGGCGGTGACGTGGGCGTAAGGGGCGCCGATCGCGGCGTGCACGGCGTCCTCCGGGCGCCCGTGGGTGTAGCCGAGGTAGCCGGCGCCCCGCAGCAGGTGCGCGGCCTGCTCGATGAACGCCACGTGGCGCGGGTTCTCCCGGTCGAGCCCGTCGATGACGTCGGAGGGATGCGCGCCGTCCGGCCACGCGATGCCGAGCGTGAGGGCGGTGGCGCGCACCTCCGCCAGCGTCTCCTCGGGTGCGGGCGGCAGCGTGCGCAGGATCCCGGCGCCGGCGTCCAGCATGATCGACGCGGCGGCCACGCCGGTCATCAGCGAGATCTCGGCGTTCCAGAGCTCACACGGCAGCGGGGTGCGGTACTGCAGCTCCCACCCGTGCGGGCCCTGCTCCACGACCTGCTCGGGCAGGTTCAGGTTGATCGCGTGCCGCTGCTGCGCGAGCCGCAGCCGCTTGGGCCCGACCTCGGCCAGCAGGGCGAGGGAGGGGTGCGCCGACCCGGCGGCGAAGTCCCGCTGCGTCTGCTCGTAGCTCAGCGCCGCGGTGCTGCGCACCTTCGTGCGCCGCACCGTCGCCGACGTCACCGCCCCCGAGGCGTCCAGGCGCAGCTCCCACAGGGCGGCCGGGCGCACCTGCTCCGGCAGCAGGCTGGCACCGTCCTCGCTGAGCTCGGTGGGGTGCAGCGGGATGCGCTTGTCCGGGCAGTAGAGCGTCTGCCCGCGCAGCCAGCACTCGTCGTCGATGGGGCCGCCCGCGGTGACGAAGGCGGCGACGTCCGCGATCGCGTAGCTCACGAGGTAGCCGTCGCCGTCGCGGGCGATGTGCACCGCCTGGTCGAGGTCGCGCGACCCCTCGGGATCGAGCGTCACCAGCGGCAGGCCGGTGTCGTCGGCCTCGGGAAGCCGCGGATCGGCGGCCGCCCGCCGCGCCTCGGCGAGAACCTCGGCCGGGAACTCCTCGCGCACGTGGAGCTCGGCGCGTACCTGCGCGAAGTCGACGCCGGGAACGGTGCGGCGGACGGTCACCACCTAGCTGTCCTGCTCCTCGCCGCTCCAGGCGCGGTCTTCCTCGTCGAGCCTGGCCTCGCGCTCGTGCAGGGCCTTGAGGCCGTTGGCGGCCTCCTCGGCGGTGTCGTACGGCCCGAGGCGGTCCTCGGCCTTCGACTCGCTCGCCCGGATGACCTTGCCGTCGCTGACCCGCAGCCAGAACTTGTCGTCGCCCTCAGTCATGTCGTCCTCCTCGAGCATGGGTGGTGGTGTGCACAACCCTAGCCAATCGGCGGGTGGGGCGAGTGCGGATGAGCCGGGCTGTACGCCGGATCCTGTCCCCGGGCACCTCGCGGTGCACCGATGGGCGACCATCCATCTAGGCCTGCCGTCGCCGGCAGGCTCAAGCGGCCTACCCGCCAGCTCGAGCGAGCAGCCCTCAGGCGCTGGCGCAGCCACGCGGCGGACCGCGTGGCCTCTTGGCCTTGCTCCGGGTGGGGTTTACCGAGCCACCCCGGTCACCCGGGGTGCTGGTGGTCTCTTACACCACCGTTTCACCCTTACCCGCCCTCACGGGCGGGCGGTCTGTTTTCTGTGGCACTGTCCCGCGGGTCACCCCGGGTTGCCGTTAGCAACCACCCTGCTCTTCGGAGTCCGGACGTTCCTCGAGGCACGCCTCGCGATCGCCCACCCGACTCATCCGCGAGCAGAAGTGTACGGCGTCCGCGCCGCGTCGTTGTAGCCTCCAGGTGACCCGGCCCGTTCTTGGAGGCGTGATGAAGCACCCCGACGACGTCTACGCGACCCGGCCGTGGCTCGGCCTGTACCGCGCCGGCCAGCCGGCCGAGGTCGAGGTGCCCTGGCGGTCGATGCTCGAGGTGATCGAGCACAACGCCGAGGAGGCGCCCGATCGCGAGCTGATCAAGTACTTCGACGGCGTGCTGACCTACCGCGAGTTCGACGAGATCACCGACGCCCTCGCGTGCGGGCTGCTGGCCCGCGGCATCGCGGCCGGCGACCGGGTCGCGGTGATGACGCAGAACAACCCGCAGTTCCTGATCGCGATGGCGGGCATCTGGAAGGCCGGCGCCATCATGGTCTCGGTCAACCCGATGAACCGCGAGCGCGAGCTCGGCTACATCGCGCGCGACTCGGGCGCCCGCGCGATCGTGTGCCTGGAGTCGATCTACCGCGACGTCGTGTCGCACGTGGTCGGCGACTCGCCGATCGAGCTCGCGCTGAGCACCAGCGAGCTGGCGTACCAGTCGCGCAACGATCAGCGGGTGTTCGCCGGCGTCACGCGCGAGACGCCGGACGGCGCGACCGACCTGGAGGCGCTCATCGACCAGCACCGCGGCGAGCGTCCGCCGCCGGTGCGGTTCGGCGCGGGGGACGTCGCGATCATCACCTACACGTCCGGCACGACGGGCGAGCCGAAGGGTGCCACCAACACGCACGGCAACGTGCTGCACAACTCGCTGGCCTACCTGCGCTGGATGGAGCTGGACGACGACACGATCTTCGGGATCGCTCCGCTGTTCCACATCACCGGCATGATCGGCCACGCCACGGTGGCGCTCTACGGCCCGGTGACCCTGGTGCTGGCGCACCGCTTCGAGCCGTTCGTCACCGC
The DNA here is from genome assembly GCF_009602465.1 of Cumulibacter manganitolerans. Lineage (NCBI taxonomy): Bacteria > Bacillati > Actinomycetota > Actinomycetes > Geodermatophilales > Geodermatophilaceae > Cumulibacter > Cumulibacter manganitolerans. Next base: position 38,536 of record NZ_WBKP01000016.1, read on the forward strand.
GGATCTGATCGAGGAGCACGGGTGCACGTTCACCATCGGCGCGATCACCGTCTACATCGCGATGATGAACGCGCCGGGCCTGGACGCCGGGAAGCTCGCCAGCCTCCGGAAGGTGTTCTCCGGCGGCGCAGCGATCCCGCCCTCGGTCGTCGAGCGGTTCCGGTCGTTCTGCGGGCTGTACATCCACAACGCGTACGGCCTCACCGAGTCCACCTCGCCGACGCACCTCGTCCCGCTCGGCACCGAGGCGCCGGTCGACGAGACGTCCGGCGCGATCAGCGTCGGGGTGCCGATCTACGGAACAGTCGTGCGGATCGTCGACGAGGACGGCGAGCCGCTGCCGGTCGGGCAGGTCGGCGAGCTCGAGAGCGACGGCCCGGGGATCGTCCCGGCGTACTGGCGCAAGCCGGAGGAGACCGCCCGCTCGATCCCCCACGGCCGGCTGCGTACCGGCGACGTCGGGTTCATGAACGCCGACGGCTGGTTCTTCATCGTGGACCGCAAGAAGGACATGATCAACGCCTCCGGCTACAAGGTGTGGCCCCGAGAGGTGGAGGACGTGCTCTACGGGCATCCCGCCGTTCGCGAGGCGGCCGTCGTCGGCGTCGCGGACGAGTATCGCGGCGAGACCGTGAAGGCGGTCGTCTCCTTGCAGAAGGGCGAAAGCGTCACGCCGGACGAGCTCACGGCGTACTGCAAGGAGCGGATGGCGGCCTACAAGTACCCACGGATCGTCCAGATCGTCGACGAGCTGCCGAAGACCGTCTCGGGCAAGATCCTGCGCCGCGAGCTGCGCGACTAGGCGAGCGGCGCGACCCGGCGTTACCACTACACTCGCTCGGGTGACTGCCTGGGAGATCGTGCTGCTGGCCGTCGGCGGGATCCTCGGCGGCGGGATCAACTCCATCGCCGGCGGTGGTTCCCTGGTCGTCTTCCCGGCCCTGCTCGCGACCGGCATGTCGCCGTTGCAGGCCAACGTCACCAACTCGGTCGGCCAGTGGCCGGGCTACCTCGGCGCCGTCGTCGGCTTCCGGCCCGAGCTGCGCGGGCAGGCGCACCGGGTGCGCCAGGTCGCCGTCGCGTCGGTCGTCGGCTCGGCGGTGGGCTGCGCCCTGCTGCTGTCGCTGCCGTCCGCGGCGTTCGACGCGATCGTTCCGGCGCTGGTCCTGCTCGCGGCCGCGATGCTCTACTTCCAGCCGCGGCTGAAGAAGTACGCCGAGGCCCGGCAGGCGGCCAAGTCGGGACCGGAGTGGGAGCTGCCGCTCGCGGTCGGGCTCGGCGCGGTGTACGGCGGCTACTTCGGCGGTGCGCTGGGCGTGATCCTGCTCGGGGTGCTGGCGCTGGTCTCCCCCGACACGCTGCGCCGCAACAACGCGCTGAAGAGCTCGATCTCGCTGGTCGTCTCGACGGTGACCGTGGTCGCGTTCGCGCTGTTCGGTCCGGTCGACTGGGTGGCGGTCGCGATCACGGCGCCCGCCGCGCTCCTCGGCGGCGTCCTGGGCGCCCGGGTCGCCCGCCGGATCCGCGACGACGTGCTGCGCTGGGTCGTGATCGTGCTCAGCGTCGGAGTCGCGATCTGGCTCATCGTTCAAGCCGCGTCGTAGCTGCCGGGCCGCCACGTCCGGGCGGACCGCACGGCGGCTCAGAGCGCGCCGAGGTGGCTGATCTCGTTCACGAGCTTCACGACCGTCCGGCCGTCGTGGTAGTCGACCCGCGACAGCGAGCACAGGTCGAGGTTGATGCGCGAGGCGATCCGGAGGCCGCCGAGCGCTTCGCCGATGAGGGCCTTGATCGGCGTCATGTGGGTCACGATGAGCACCCGTTCGCCCTCGTGCCGGCGGATCAGCCGATTGCGCAGGCCGGCGACCCGCTCCATGCACTGCTGCTGGCTCTCACCGCCAGGCGGCGCGAGCTCGTGGTCGGCCAGCCAGCGGGTGAACGCGTCTCCTCCGGCGCGCCGCGCCTCGGTGAAGGTCATCCCCTCCCACTGTCCGAAGTCGACCTCCCGCAGCGCGTCGTCGACGACGACGCGGACGCCGATCAACGCCCCGACCGCCTCCGCGGTCTGCCGGGCGCGCCGCAACGGCGACGAGTAGATGGCCGAGATCGCCGACGCGCCGGCGATCCGCGCCGCCGCGGCGGCGGCCTGGGCCTCCCCCTTGCCGGTCAACGGCAGGTCGCTCGACCCGCTGAACCGCCGCTCCAGCGACTGCTCGGTCTCCCCGTGGCGCAGCATCACGAGCGTGAGCACCGGATCGGGCCCGGGGCTCATGGTCACGAGCGACCCCGGCGGCCCCTCGGTGACGGTCGCTGCGGCGGGCTGCACCGGGTCGGGGTCGTCGTCGCCGCGTCCGGCGTCCGCCAGCGGGTCACCGCCGACGCGGTTCACGTCGCCCTTGCCGGCGCCGTCCATCGCCTCGTTGGCGAGCCGGTCGGCGAGGTGGTTCTCGGCGCGCGGGATCCACTGCAGGTCGACGCGATCGAAACGGTCCAGCAGCGCCCGGGCGCGCAGTGCCAGCGGCTTCATCGCGGGGTGCTTGATCTTCCACCTGCCGGACATCTGCTCGACGACCAGCTTGGAGTCCATCCGCATCTCGAGCTCGGTGATGCCGAGCTCGAGCGCGGCCTCGAGCGCCGCGATCAGGCCGCGGTACTCGGCGACGTTGTTGCTCGCGGTGCCGATGTACTCCGCCCGCTCGGCCAGGACGAGGTCGGCCTCGGTGTCGACGACGACCGCGCCGTACCCGGCGATGCCCGGATTGCCCCGCGAACCGCCGTCGGCCATCGCGACATAGCGCAGCGGCGCGCTCACAGTCCCGACTCGTGGGTGCGCACCATGATGCAGCGGCACGACTCGCAGCGCACGATCTCCTCGGGGGCGGCGGCGCGCACCGCGGCCAGCTCGGAGCCCGCGAGCTCGATCCGGCAGCCGCCGCATCGGCGCTGCGTCATCAGCGCCGCGCCGGGCACGCCCGTGGCCCGGATCTTGTCGTACAACGCCAGCAGCTCGCTGTCGAAGGTCGCCGCCATCGCGTCCCGCTGGGTCTGCGTCATGGAGATCGTCTGGTCGGACTCCGCCCACTTCTGGTCACGCTCGGCGAGCGCGCCGGCCCGGATCTCCTCAACCGCCTGCCGCGCGCTGCCGACCTCCTTGAGCTGCGCCTCGAGCTCCTCGGCCCGCCCCATCAGCTCGAGCTCCTGGTCCTCGAGCGTCGACTGGCGCCGGTGCAGCGTCTGCATCTCGTGCTCGAGCGAGGCGACGTCCTTGGCGCTGCTGACGGCGCCGGAGTCCAGGCGCTGCTGGTTGCGGGCGATCCGGCTGCGCACGCTGTCGATGTCGGCCTCGAGGCGCTGGATCTCGCGGTCGAGGTCGTTCTGCGCGGTCTGCGCCTCGACCACGTCACCGCGCGTGGCCGCCAGCTGGCGGTCGGCGTCCTCGATCGTCTTCAGCTCGGGAATTGCGTTGCGCTCATGCCGAAGCCGGTTGAGGGACTTGTCGACGTCGGCGAGGTCGAGCAGCCGCAGCTGCTCTCGAGGTTCGATCTGCACGGAGCCCACCCTACCGCCCTGGCAGGGTGGGCTCCGCCGCTCGTCAGGCGGCCGGCGGGCTAGCGCGACGGGTGCTCGTGCCCTTCCTTGCCCACCAGCGTGTCCATCACCTGCTCGTGCCGCGCGGCCGCCACGGCGCCCGCGTCACCGGCCTGCGAGCCGTCGTAGTAGTAGTCGGCGGGGAGCGTGCTGTCGACGCCGTCCGCCACCTTCATCGCGCGCAGCAGCGGCGTCAGGATCACCGAGACCAGCACTCCCAGCACGACGACCACGAAGCCGACCCAGATGGTCGCCTTGGTGTCGAACCCGAGCTCGGCGAGCGGGAATCCGGAGCCGCCGAAGTGCTTCTTGGCCACCACCCCGGTCACCGGGTTGGGCGGCCCGGAGATCTTCCAGAGCATCCACAGCGCGACGGCGGCCGAGACGACCCACCCGATGATCAGCGCACCGCGGTGGAACCAGCTCGTGAGCAGCCCGAGCCCCACCGCCGGCAGGGTGGTGAGGATGATGATCCCGCCGACCAGCTGCAGGTCGATGGCGTAAGCCGGGTCGAGCAGCAGGATGAAGGCCACCGCCCCGAACTTCACCAGCAGCGAGACGATCTTCGCGACGATCGTCTCCTCCTTCGCGTCGGCGTCCGGGCGGAAGTACTCCTTGTAGATGTTGCGCGTGAAGGTGTTGGACGCCGCGATCGACATGACGGCCGCCGGGACCAGCGCCCCGATGGCGATGGCTGCGAACGCGACGCCGGCGAACCAGTTGCTGAAGTGCAGATCGAACAGCTGCGGCACGATCGTGTTGACGTCGCCGGCCTTGCCGAGCTTCGGGTCGGCGCCGATCGGCTTGACCCCCGAGGCGATGGCCATGAAGCCGAGCAGGGTCAGCAGGCCCAGCAGCAGGGAGTACGCCGGCAGCAGGGCCATGTTGCGCTTGATCGTGTTGCGGCTGCGGGCGGCGAGGATCGCCGTCGACGCGTGCGGATACAGCATCAGCGCCAGGGCGGACCCGAGCGCGAGGGTGATGTACTGCAGGTGCTGCGGACCGGCGAGCAGCACCCCGGGTCCGTCCTTCGCGGAGAACTTCTTCTCCGCCGCCCCGAACACGGCGCTCCACCCGCCGAGCTTCGACGGGATGTAGATGATCGCGACGATGATGACGATGTAGATCAGGACGTCCTTCACGAACGCGATCAGCGCCGGTGCCCGCAGCCCGGAGTTGTATGTGTACAGCGCCAGCACCAGGAAGGCGATGATCAGCGGCAGGGAGCCGGTGACGCCCATGGTGGTGAGCACCGACTGCACGCCGACGAGCTGCAGCGCGATGTAGGGCATCGTGGCGACGATCCCGGTGACGGCGACCAGCAGCGCCATGGTGCGCGAGCCGAAGCGGGCCTTGACGAAGTCGGCGGTGGTGACGAACCCGTTGACGTGCGCGACCGACCACAGCCGGATGAGCACCAGGAAGACGATCGGGTAGGCGATCGTCGCGTAGGGCACCGCGAAGAAGCCCATCGCGCCCGCGCCGAACAGCAGCGCCGGAACCGCGACGAACGTGTACGCCGTGTACAGGTCGCCGCCGATGAGGAACCAGGTGATCCAGGTGCCGAACTGGCGACCACCGAGGCCCCACTCGTCGAGGCTGTGCATCGAGTCGCCGGCCTTCCACCGCGACGCCGCGAAGCCCATGACGGCCACGACGAGGAACAGGATGGTGCAGATGACCAGCTCGGTCGTCTTGAGCTCCATGGCTAGTGGCTCCCCGACTTGGTCTTCAGGTAGACGACGCCGCAGCAGGCCGACGTGACCAGCACCAGGAGCAGCTGGATCCAGTAGAAGAACGGGATCCCGAACAGCTGCGGGTCCTTGCGGTTCCAGAAGAACGACAGCAGCGGAAGGATCACCGGCGGCAGCAGCAGCCAGTTCCACGGGCTCGGGCGCGGCTTGACGAACGCGGGTGCGGTGGCGCGGGTCTCGCTGCCGCCGACGCCCTCGGTTGGATTGGTCATCACGGATGTCCTCTCGCGGGTGGGCTGCGCGAGAGTATGGCGTGACCCGCGCCACACCGGCAACGCGGCGTCCGGCCGGGTCGCCCTATCGTTACCGAACCGAGTCGCGACCTGCACAAACGGTCCACGGGTCGGTGACCAGATCGGACACCTCGCAGGTCAGCTCGGAGCCGAACCGCTCGCGCAGCAGCCGGGCCGCCACGGGCAGCCAGGTCGCCTCCGTGGCCCAGTGGCCGGCGTCCACCAGCGCCGGTCCCCCGTCGGCGAGGTGCTCACCGGCCGGGTGGTGGCGCAGGTCGGCGGTGACGTAGGCATCCACGCCGGCGCGCGCGGCGTCCCCGAGGTGCCCGTCGCCGGCGCCGCCGAGGACCGCGACCCGGGCGATCCGCCGGTCGGGGTCGCCCGCGCCGCGGACGCCGACCGGGGCGGCCGGAAGCGCCGCGGCGACGTGCGCGCAGAACTCCCGGAAGGTCACCGGCGTCTCGAGCTCGCCCACCCGCCCCAGGCCCTGGTCGGTCGGGAGCGGCACCATCGCGAGCAGGTCGAACGCGGGTTGCTCGTACGGGTGCGCCGTCCGCAGCGCGGCCAGCACGGCGGCGCGACGGTGCGGAGCGAGCACCATCTCGATGCGGGTCTCGCCGACCACCTCGGCCGCCCCGGGCGTGCCGATGGCCGGGTGCGCCCGCTCTCCCGGTGTGAACGTCCCGGTGCCGATGGACAGGAACGCGCACCGCGAGTAGTCGCCGAGCTGCCCGGCGCCGGCGGCGGCGAGCGCGTCGACGACCGTCGCGGCGTCCGCGTGCGGGACATACGTGACGACCTTCTCCAGCCGCAGCTCCTCCGCGGGCACCAGCGGCGTGGTCGCGCGCAGCCCGAGCCGGTCGGCGAGCGCGTCGTTCACCCCGTTCCGGGCGCGGTCGGCGTTGGTGTGCGCGTTGAACATCGCGCAGTCCGCCTTGATCGCCGACCGCAGGATCCGGCCCTTGGACGTGGTCGAGGCGACCTGGCTGATGCCCTTCAGCAGCAGCGGGTGGTGGGTCAGCAGCAGGTCGGCTCCGCGGGCGATCGCCTCGCCGAGGGTCTGCTCGGTGGGGTCGAGCGCCAGGTGGATGCGCCGTACCGGCTGGTCGGGATCCCCGCTGATCAGCCCGACGCTGTCCCAGGACTCGGCCAGCGCCGGCGGGTAGATCTCGTCGAGGAACGCGGTGATGTCGGCTAGGCGCATACCGCGATTGTGCCAACCGGCCCCATGGCAGCCCGGGACGGTCGGCGCGGCTCGGCGCCGAGAGGGCGAGAAACGGAGAGGGTGGGCGTAACAGGACTCGAACCTGTGACCACTCGCTTGTAAGGCGAGCGCTCTACCAACTGAGCTATACGCCCGCTGTACGGCGGTGAAAGTGTACAGGTGGCGGCCGGGCCGGGGTCATGCCGCGCGCGGGGCTTCGGTACAGCGGGCGGACTTCGGTACAGCGGGCGGACTCGGGTACAGCGGGCGGACGGATCGGTCCGCTCGCAGTGCACGAGTCCGCTGTCTGTGCAGGAGTCCGGGCCGGCAGCACCCGCCACTCAGGTGCTCAGGTGCTCAGGTGCTCAAGGTGCTCAGGTGCTCAGGGCGGCGATGGCCTGCTTCCACTCGCGCGGGTCGCGCGCCTCGCCGGGACCGTTCACGGCGGCGTACCGCACGATCCCGTCCCGGTCGATCAGGAAGGTGCCGCGCAGTGCGAAGCCGGCCGCCTCGTTGAACACGCCGTACGCCGAGGCGATCGCGCCGTGCGGCCAGAAGTCGGCCAGCAGCGGGAACTCGTAGCCCTCCCGCTGCGCGTACGCCTTGAGGGCGAACGGGTGGTCGACCGAGATGGGCAGCACCTGCACGGCGTCGTTCTGGAACGCGGCGAGGTCGTCGCGGACGGCGCCCAGCTCGCTGGTGCAGATGCCGCTGAACGCGAACGGGTAGAACACGAGCAGCACGCTGCGCCGGCCGCGGAAGTCGCGCAGCGCGACGTCCTGGTTGTGCTGGTCCTTGGTGGCGAACTCCGGCGCCGGGTCACCGAGCCTGATCGTCGTCATGGCGGGCGTGCTCACTTGCAGTAGGCGGTCGCGCTGTTGACGGCCGTGCGGTACGACGTGAGCTCCACCGCGATGCCCGACTGCAGGCCCTCGACGATCTTGGTCATCTCGGCGACGATCGCCTGGACGTGCGAGATCAGCGTCGTGTCGGTCAGCGTGGGCAGCTGCGCGTTGAGCTGGTCGATGTAGCCCTGCACCTCACCGGCGAGGGTGTCGCGCTCGTCGGCGGTGGGCACGGTGCCGGACGACGCGAGCGCCTTCCAGCTGTTCAGGAAGCCCTTGGCGGTGCTCAGCGCGACGGCGCACTGCTTCTTCATGCCCTGCAGCCCGTCGGACGACGGCGCCACCGTGCTCGTCGACGAGCCGGCCGCGTGCTGCGCACTGCCGGGCACGCTACTCACACACCCCCCCAACGCCGCCACGCTCACGGTGCAGGCTGCCACGACGAGGGTTGCTCGTCTTGCCAGGGTGGGGATCACGTCGGTCGCTTTCACTCGCTGCTTCCGGGCAGGTCGGGCTCGACGAACAGCGTAGTCGACCGGCATCTCGGCGGCGTGAGTCCGGCGCGGTCTCCACTGGCTCGGCCTGCGGCACGCCGGAGGAATAGATTGGTCGTAACGCCTCGCGTGGCCCGGACGACCTCCCCCGGACAACCCCGGAGGCACGCTGCCGCACCGAAGGAGAACCCATCGTGGCACAGGACCCCAAGTCGATCGCTGACGAGCTCGAGCCCTCGGCCGACCTGCACGCGGACGACGAGATACTCACCGGCACCGCGCCGCAGGACCGCACCCAGATCATCACCGACGGCATGGCCGCGCAGATCTTCGACACGGACCCCGAGGAGACCAAGGAATGGCTCGACTCGCTGGACGCGGTGATCGACAACAACCCGCACGGCGAGCTGCGGGCGCGGCACCTCCTGCTACGCGTCAACGAGCATGCCCGCAAGCGGGCGGTCGGCATCCCGGCGATGCGCTCCACGGACTACATCAACACCATCCCGCCGGCCGAGGAGCCGCAGTTCCCCGGGGATGAGGACATCGAGCACCGCTACCGCCAGTACCTGCGGTGGAACGCCGCGATGATGGTGCACCGCGCGCAGCGCCCGGGCATCGCGGTCGGCGGCCACATCTCCTCCTACGCCTCCTCCGCGGCGCTGTACGAGGTCGGCTTCAACCACTTCTTCAAGGGCCGGGACGCCGAGGGCGGCGGCGACCAGATCTACTTCCAGGGCCACAGCAGCCCCGGCATCTACGCCCGCGCCTACCTCGAGGGCCGCATCGACGAGCAGCGGATGGACGGCTTCCGCCAGGAGCTCTCGCACCGCCCCGGCCTCCCGTCGTACCCGCACCCGCGGCTGATGCCCGACTTCTGGCAGTTCCCGACGGTCTCGATGGGCCTGGGCCCGATGAACGCGGTCTACCAGGCGCAGTTCAACCGCTACCTGCACAACCGCGGCATCAAGGACACCAGCAACCAGCACGTGTGGGCGTTCCTCGGCGACGGCGAGATGGACGAGCCGGAGTCGCTCGGCACGATCGGGCTGGCGGCCCGCGAGGAGCTCGACAACCTCACCTTCGTCATCAACTGCAACCTGCAGCGCCTCGACGGCCCGGTCCGCGGCAACGGCAAGATCATCCAGGAGCTCGAGTCGTTCTTCACCGGTGCAGGGTGGAACGTGATCAAGGTGGTCTGGGGCCGCGGGTGGGACGACCTGCTGGCCGCCGACACCGACGGCGCGCTGCTGCACATCATGAACACCACGCCGGACGGCGACTACCAGACGTACAAGGCCAACGACGGCAAGTTCGTGCGCGACCACTTCTTCGGCCGCGACCCGCGGGCGCTGGCCCTCGTCGAGAACATGACCGACGAGGAGATCTGGAAGCTGCAGCGCGGTGGTCACGACTACCGCAAGCTGTACGCGGCGTACGCGCGGGCGATCGCCCACCAGGGGCAGCCCACGGTGATCCTGGCCAAGACGATCAAGGGCTGGACGCTGGGCTCGTCGTTCGAGGGCCGCAACGCGACGCACCAGATGAAGAAGCTGTCCGCCGAGGACCTCAAGCGGTTCCGCGACCGCATGGACATCCCGATCCCCGACGACAAGCTCGACCCGTACCTGCCGCCGTACTACAAGCCGGCCGACGACTCTCCCGAGATGGCGTACCTGCTCGATCGCCGCCGGCAGCTCGGCGGCGGGATCCCGCGCCGCCTGAGCACCCACAAGGCGCTGCCGCTGCCGGACGACAAGCGCTTCGAGGTGATGTCCCGCGGTTCGGGCAAGCAGCCCGTCGCGACCACGATGGCGTTCGTCCGCCTGGTGCGCGAGCTGTTCAAGGATCCCGAGATCGGCAAGCGGATCGTCCCGATCATCCCGGACGAGGCGCGCACCTTCGGCATGGACTCGTTCTTCCCGACGCAGAAGATCTACTCGCCGCACGGCCAGCACTACACCTCGGTCGACAGCGACCTGATCCTCGCCTACAAGGAGGCCACCAGCGGCCAGCTGTTGCACGAGGGCATCAACGAGGCCGGCTCCACCGCGGCGTTCACCGCCGTCGGATCGTCGTACGACACGCACGACGAGCCGATGATCCCGATGTATATCTTCTACTCGATGTTCGGCTTCCAGCGCACCGGTGACAGCTTCTGGGCGGCCGCCGACCAGATGGCGCGCGGGTTCGTGCTCGGCGCGACGGCCGGCCGGACGACGCTCAACGGCGAGGGCCTGCAGCACGAGGACGGCCATTCGCTGCTGCTCGCCTCCACCAACCCCGCCGTCGTGGCGTACGACGCCGCGTTCGGCTTCGAGCTCGGGCACATCGTCAAGGACGGCCTGCGGCGGATGTACGGCGACGGCTCGGACGGCCGGGACCAGAACGTCATGTACTACCTGACGATGTACAACGAGCCCTACCCCCAGCCTGTCGAGCCCGAGCACACGGACGTCGAGGGCATCGTGCGCGGCATCCACCTGTACTCCGAGGGCCATCCCGACAGCGGGCGCCCCCGCGTGCAGCTGCTCGCCTCGGGCGTGGCCGTCAACGCGGCGCTGAAGGCGCAGCACATCCTCGGAGAGGCGTTCGGCGTGGACGCCGACGTGTGGTCGGTGACCTCGTGGAACGAGCTGCGCCGGGATGCGCTCGACTGCGACCGGTTCAACCTGATGAACCCCAACGAACGGCCGCGGGTGCCGTACGTGACCGCCAAGCTCGGTGACCGCGTGGGGCCCGTCGTGGCCGTCAGCGACTACATGCGGGCCGTGCAGGACCAGATCCGGCAGTGGGTCCCCGGGCGCTACAACTCCCTGGGCACCGACGGGTTCGGGCTCTCGGACACCCGCCCGTCGCTGCGCCGCCACTTCAACGTGGACGCCGAGTCGATCGTGCTGCAGGCGTTGACGTCGCTCGCCGACGAGGGGCAGTACGACCGCTCGCAGCTGCAGCTGGTCATCGACAAGTACGGCGTCAACGATCCGACGCAGGTCGAGGAGGATCACTCGGGCGGCCTGACCTGACCTCGGCGAGGGGGTCGGCGCTCGCGTCCCCGTCGACGTCGACGGTGGTGCCGACCGCCCCGTCGGCGCGTCGGGCCGCGACCCGGCCCACGGCGTACGACGTGAGGGCCGCCCACGTGATCGCCAGGCTGAACCCGGCGAGCACGTCGCTGGGATAGTGCACGCCCAGCGCCATCCGGCTCAGGCCCACCGCGGCGGGGATCGCGAATGCGACGCCCATCACCAGCACCCGCCGCCAGCCCCGGGCGCTCATCGCGACCACGCAGACGACGGTGAGCGCGACGAGCATCGAGGCGCCCGAGTGCCCGCTGGGGAACGAGGTCTCCTGGAAGGTGAGCGCGGGATCCGCCGACGCCGGCCGGGGCCGGTTGACCAGCACCTTGATCAGCGTGCTCAGCACCGGGTACGTCGCGGCGCTCAGCGCCACCCACACGGCGGTGACCGTGTTGCGGCGGACCAGCGCCACGACGACGAGCAGCAGGTACACGCTCGTGGTGAACACCTTCTCCCCGAGGTGGGTGACGGCGCGGAACACTCGCCAGCGCGCGGGGTCGGCGTGCGCCCACGCGTGCAGCGTCGGCGTGACGGAGTCGTCGACGGCGCTCGGGCCGCGATGGGCGAGCAGCACCACGACCAGCAGCGCGGCGGCGAGGGTGACCGCGACCACCCCGGTCATCGCGAAACGACGTCCGGGCCACCACTGAGTGAGCATTAGGTCATTCTGCCCGGCCAACCAGCGCGGCGGACTGGCTATACCGCCCGGTAACGACCAAGGTGGATGCGTGATCGCGATTGTTGCGCCCGGACAGGGCTCGCAGACCCCCGGAATGTTCTCCCCCTGGCTCGAGCTGCCCGGTGCCCGCGAGACCGTGGCGGCGATGTCCGACCTCAGCGGGCTGGACCTCGAGCGCCTCGGTACGACGGCCGACGCCGACGAGATCAAGGACACCGCGGTCACCCAGCCGTTGGTCGTCTCGCTCGCGCTGCTCGCCTTCGAGGCCATCGCGCCGTCCGGCGACCTCGTCGTCGCCGGCCACAGCGTCGGTGAGATCGCCGCCGCGGCGATGGCCGGCGTGATCCCGAAGGACGAGGCCGTCCGCCTCGCGGCGGTCCGCGGACGGGCGATGGCCGACGCGTGCGCGCTCGAGGAGACGTCGATGGCGGCCGTGCTCGGCGGTGACGAGCAGGAGGTCCTGCGGGCCCTCGACGCGCTCGGCCTCGACCCGGCCAACCGGAACGGGGCCGGACAGATCGTCGCCGCCGGCCCGCTGCAGGCGATCACCGCCCTGCGCGAGAACCCGCCGGCCAAGGCACGCGTGATGCCCCTGTCGGTGGCCGGCGCGTTCCACACCCGCTTCATGCAGCCGGCCCAGGACCGGGTCGCCGAGCAGCGGGCCACGCTGCAGGGCTCCGCGCCGGCGTACACCCTGCTCTCGAACGCCGACGGCACCGCGGTCGGCGACGGCGGCGAGTTCCTCGACCGGCTGGTCACCCAGGTCACCAGCCCGGTGCGCTGGGACCTGTGCATGAGCACGATGCTCGATCTCGGCGTCGACGCGATCGTGGAGCTGCCGCCGGCCGGCGCGCTCAGTGGCCTGGCCCGCCGGGCGATGAAGGGCGTGCAGAACGTCGCCGTCAAGACGCCCGACGACCTCGACGGCGTCCGCGACCTGCTCGCCTGACGATGCACTTTCCTAGCGCCCGCCACTACGCGGCGATCAAGAGCTTCGGCGGCTACCGGCCGGCGCGGGTGGTCACCAACGACGAGCTGGCGACCCAGGTCGACACCAGCGACGAATGGATCCTGACCCGGGTCGGCATCCGCGAGCGCCGGTTCGCCGCGCCGGGCGAGACCGCCGTGTCCATGGCCGTCGAGGCCGGCCGCGAGGCGATCGAGCGCGCCGGGATCGCGCCGACCGATATCGACCTGGTGCTCGTCGCGAGCTGCACCCTGCCCACCCAGCTGCCCAGCGCAGCTCCCGAGGTCGCGCACCTGCTCGGCATCGGCGCCCCCGGCGCCTTCGACATCAACGCCGCGTGCGCCGGGTTCTGCTATGGCATCGGGCAGGCCTCGCACGCCGTCCAGACCGGGGCGGCCGAGACGGTGCTGGTGATCGGCGTGGAGAAGTTCACCGACTGGGTCGATCCGAGCGACCGGTCCACCTACATCATCTTCGCCGACGGCGCCGGCGCGGCGATCGTCGGCCGGTCGCCCGAGCAGCGCATCGCGCAGACCGTCTGGGGGTCGGCGGGCGACCGCCCGGAGGCGATCATCGTGCGCGACCGCCGCAGCCTGATCGAGATGGACGGTCGGGCCGTGTTCCGCTGGGCGACCACCGAGGTGCGCGACGAGATCACCCGGATCTGCGCCGCCTCCGGCCTGTCGCTGCGCGACATCGACGTCTTCGCCCCGCATCAGGCCAACCTGCGGATCATCGACTCGATGGTGCGGGCGCTGGACTTCCGTGACGACGTCGTCGTCGCGCGGGACATCGCAGTGTCCGGAAACACCTCGGCCGCGTCGATTCCCCTCGCCGTGCGGGCGCTGCTTGAGCGCGGCGAGGCACGCAGCGGCGATAAGGTTCTCACGATCGGGTTCGGCGCAGGACTGACCTTCGCCGGTCAGGTCTTCGAGATGCCCTAGCGACAGGAAAGGAACCACCACTATGGCAACCACCCAGGAAATCCAGGACGGCCTCGCCGAGATCCTCGAAGAGGTAGCAGGCGTCATGCCCGAGGACGTCGCCCCGGAGAAGTCGTTCACCGACGACCTCGACGTCGACTCGCTGTCGATGGTCGAGATCGCCACCGCGGTGGAGGACAAGTGGGGCGTCGCGATTCCCGACGAGGAGCTCGCGAACATCAAGACCGTCGGCGACGCGATGAAGTTCATCGAGGACAACCAGTAGTCCGCACCGCCGCATCCTGGGTGCGGGTGCCCGCCATCGCCGGGCACCCGCACCAGTGCCACCCCCGGGGCGCGCCCGCGCGACCCCTGACACCCCCTGAGAGAAGGACGCTCGTGACCGACGTAGTGATCACCGGACTGGGCGCGACGACGCCGCTCGGCGGCGACGTCGAGAGCTCGTGGAAGGCGCTGCTGGCCGGTGCGAGCGGCGTCCACGAGCTCACGGACCTGGTGTACGCCGAGATCCCCTGCCGTATCGCGGCCCCGTTCGCCGACTCCCCCACCGATCACCTCGAGCGGGCGAAGGCCCGGCGGCTGGACCGGTCGCAGCAGGCCGCGCTGGTCGCGGCCAAGGAGGCCTGGGCCTCGGCCGGCAGCCCGGAGGTCGACCCCGAGCGGCTGGCCGTGGTGGTCGGCACCGGCGTCGGCGGCGCGGTCACCCTGCTGGCCCAGGACGACATCCGCGAGGAGCGCGGCCCGAAGCGGGTCTCTCCGTACATGGTGCCGATGCTGATGCCCAACGGACCGGCCGCGACCGTCGGCCTCGAGCTGGGCGCGAAGGCCGGCGTGCACACGACCGTCTCGGCCTGCGCCTCCGGCGCCGAGGCGCTGCAGGTCGCCATGGACCTGATCCGCTGCGGCCGCGCCGATGTCGTCGTCGCCGGCGGCGCCGAGGCGTGCATCCACCCCACGCCGTTCGCCGGGTTCGGCATGGCGCGCGCGATGTCCACCCGCAACGACGACCCGACCGGCGCCTCGCGGCCGTTCGACACCGCCCGCGACGGCTTCGTGATGGGCGAGGGCGCGGCGCTGATGGTGCTGGAGAGCGCCGAGCACGCCGCGGCCCGCGGCGCGACCGTCATCGCCCGCCTGGCCGGCGCGGGGACGACGTCCGACGCGTACGACATGGTCGCGCCCGACCCGGGCGGCAGCGGCGCGGCCCGCGCCATCACCCTCGCGCTGCGCGACGGCGGGCTCGAGCCCACCGACGTCCACCACGTCAACGCGCACGCCACCTCCACCCCGGTCGGCGACATCGCCGAGGCGGCCGCGATCCGCGCCGCCATCGGTGACCACGCGGCGGTCACCGCGACCAAGGGCGCCACCGGCCACATGATGGGGGCGTCCGGCGCGGTCGAGGCGCTGTTCACCATCCTCGCGATCCGCGACCAGGTCAGCCCGCACATCCTGAACCTCACCGACGTCGATCCGGACCCCAACGTGCAGGCGCTGGACCTCGTCCGCGAGGCACCCCGCGAGATGCGCATCGATGCGGCCATCAGCGACTCGTTCGGCTTCGGGGGCCACAACACCGCACTGCTGTTCACCAGGCCGTAAGGAGCATTCGTGACCGCCACGCAGGAGCAAGCCGTCGACCCCCGCGACCCCGTCGCCCGCCTGGCGACGCTGTTCGATCCGGGCTCGCTGGAGCTCGCGAACGACCGCGAGGAGGGCACCGGAGTGGTCTGGGCCCGCGGCAAGGTCGAGGGCTCCCCCGCCGTCGCGTTCTGCTCGGACGCGACGAAGATGGGCGGCGCGATGGGCTCGGAGGGCTGCGCCAACATCGTCGACGCGATCGAGACGGCCAACCGTGAACGCATCCCGTGCGTCGGCATCTGGCACTCCGGCGGCGCGCGTCTCGCGGAGGGCGTCGAGGCGCTCGACGCGGTCGGCAAGGTGTTCGCGGCCATGGTGCACGCCTCGGGCCGCATCCCGCAGATCTCCGTCGTCCTCGGCCCGGCGGCCGGCGGTGCCGCGTACGGCCCGGCGCTCACCGACGTCGTCATCATGTCCGCCAGCGGCCGGGTGTTCGTGACCGGTCCGGAGGTCGTCCGGTCGGTCACCGGGGAGCAGGTCGACATGGAGGCGCTCGGTGGCCCCGACGCGCACGGCAAGAAGAGCGGCGTCGTGCACATCACCACGCCCAGCGACGAGGACGCGTTGAGCACCGCCCGCGAGCTGGTCGACCTGCTCGGCGAGCAGGGCCGCTTCGACCTGAAGAAGACCGAGATCAAGCCGTCGCTGGCGAGCGCGCTGCCGGAGTCGCCGCGTCGCGCGTACGACGTCCGCCCCCTGCTGCGCGAGCTGGTGGACGGCGACCTGCTGGAGATTCAGCCCAAGTGGGCCCCGAACATCGTGTGCGCGTTCGCCCGGCTGGCCGGCCGCACCGTCGGCGTCGTCGCCAACAACCCCATCCGCCTCGGCGGCTGCCTCGACTCCAACAGCGCGGAGAAGTCCGCGCGCTTCGTGCGGCTGTGCGACTCCCTCGGTGTGCCGCTGGTCGTGGTGGTCGACGTGCCGGGCTACCTCCCGGGCGTCGGGCAGGAGTGGGACGGCGTCGTCCGCCGCGGCGCGAAGCTGCTGCACGCGTTCGCCGAGTGCGTCGTGCCGCGGGTGACGGTCGTGACGCGCAAGGTGTACGGCGGCGCCTACATCGCGATGAACTCCAAGTCGCTCGGCGCGACGAAGGTGTTCGCCTGGCCCACCGCCGAGGTGGCCGTGATGGGCGCCAAGGCCGCGGTCGGCATCCTGCACCGCAAGACCCTCGCCGCGACCCCGATCGAAGAGCGTGACGCGGTGCACGAGCAGCTCGCCGAGGAGCACGAGCGGATCTCCGGCGGCGTGCAGCGCGCGGTCGACATCGGCGTCGTCGACGAGATCCTCGAGCCCGAGCGCACCCAGGTGGCGCTCGTGCAGGCGCTCAGCTCGCGGCCGTCCGGCCGCGGCATGCACGGCAACATCCCGCTGTAGGACCAGGACGCCGCGAGCAGGCCGCCCGTGCTGTCCAGATGCGGTGGGCTATGCCCCGCTCTTGCGGCATGCGGTGGGATGTACCCCGCTATCGGCGCGATAGCGGGGTGGAACCCACCGCCAGAGCGGCGGTACGGCTAGGACGCCGCGACGATCTGGGTGGACGGCGCGCCGTCGCCACCGGCGCGGTACATCTCGAGCTCGTCGTCGAAGGTCTGCCCGCTCAGCTGGTCCAGACCGTGCCGGAAGTCCTCGATGGTGCGCGCGGTCTCGCGCAGGTGCCGCAGCTGGTTCTCCGAGACCACGATGTCGCCGTTCACGCCGATCTGGGAGCGGAACAGCCCGCGTCCGGGCAGGTAGGCGATGCGCTCGCCGTCCGTGCCGGCGGTCGGCTCCTCGGTGACCTCGAAGACGAGCATCGGCCAGGCCTTGAGCGCCGCCGCGATGTTGTTCGCCGACCCTGAGGGACCGTGCCAGACGATCTCGGCGCGCAGCTCGCCGGGAGCCGCCGGCTGCGGCGTCCAGCGCATCTTGACCGGGCATTTGAGGGTAGCGGAAATAGCCCACTCGGCATGCGGCGTCAGGGCCGGCGGAGCCGAATGGACGAACACAACGCCACGCGTCTGCATCGCACTTCCCTTTCAGGTCGATCGGACGTCTTCCCCAACGCCGTGACCAAAGTGGTGCGAGTTGCGCGTGTTCCTGTTGTGCTCTCATTGTGGCGCACCGGCGCCGTTTGCGCCAGGGCCTGTGGTTCGATGGCTTGCAGCCAGTTCCATCCAGGCCTAAGGAGCCCCATGCGCTTTCGTCGCCGCCCGGCCGAGGAGCCCGAGGAGCAGGACGTCCTCGAGGAGACCGTCGAGGAGCAGGAGCCGGCCGACGAGGACCTTCCCGAGGACGCCGCGGACCAGGACGCCGTCGAGGCGGACGCCGACCAGGCCGCGCCGGAGGAAACCGAGGAGGAGTACGAGGATCCCGAGCCGACCGGACGGTTCGGGTGGCTCAAGCCGCGCAAGCGCAAGATCGACTACGGCCCGGACTTCTCCGTCAGGGTCGCCACGCTGCCCGACCTCGAGCGCTTCCCCGAGGACGGCCACGTGCCTCCGGAGATCGTCCGCTCCTGGATGGCGCTGCAGCAGTTCGGCGAGGCCATGCTGCTGGTCTCGTGGCTCGACCGGGCCCCCGCGGGCTACGTCCTGGTGTCCTGGACCGGCGACTGGGACGACGAGGTCCGCGCCGCGTATCCCGACGTCCCGGCCCTGTGCAACCTGTGGACCGACGAGCGGTGCGCCGAGGACGACGTCGAGCGGCGCCTCGTCGAGGCGGCGATCACCGTGTGCCGCAAGCAGGGCAGGGCAGCGCTGCTCGCCACCGTCGCGGACACGGACGCCACGCTGCGCGGTCACCTGGAGGATCTCGGCTTCGAGGAGACCGGCATGGCCACGGCGGAGAAGTACGTCTACCGTGATTCCACCGGCAGGAAGCGCCGGGGCAGCCATCAGAACACCGTGCTGCGCAAGGAGCTGTAGCGGCGCCCGCCGCGCCCCGAGTGATGAACGCGGCATTCGCGCGGCGGTTTAGCCCTCAACGATCGGGTACGATGGACGACGGCCATTTTATCCTTCGGAGGCACACCCATGGGTTCGATCAAGGTCGCCATCGTCGGCGTCGGTAACTGCGCGTCGTCGCTGGTCCAGGGGGTGCACTACTACCGCGAGGTCCCGGCCACCGAGACCGTCCCCGGCCTGATGCACGTCCAGTTCGGTGAGTACCACGTCGGCGACATCGAGTTCGTCGCGGCGTTCGACGTCGACGACCTCAAGGTCGGCAAGGACCTGTCCGAGGCGATCAACGCCTCGCAGAACAACACGATCAAGATCTGCGACGTCCCGACCACGGGCGTCGAGGTGAGCCGCGGGCACACCCTCGACGGCCTCGGCAGCTACTACCGCGACATGATCGACGAGTCGCCGGCGGCGCCGGTCGACGTCGTCTCGATCCTCAAGGACCGCCAGGTCGACGTGCTGATCTCCTACCTGCCGGTCGGCTCGGAGGAGGCGGACCGCTTCTACGCGCAGTGCGCCATCGACGCGAACGTCGCGTTCGTCAACGCGCTGCCGGTCTTCATCGCCAGCGATCCCGTCTGGGCCAAGAAGTTCGAGGACGCCGGCGTCCCGATCGTCGGTGACGACATCAAGTCGCAGGTCGGCGCGACCATCACCCACCGCGTCCTGACCAAGCTCTTCGAGGACCGCGGCGTGAAGGTCGAGCGCACGTACCAGCTCAACTTCGGCGGCAACATGGACTTCATGAACATGCTGGAGCGCCAGCGCCTGGAGTCGAAGAAGATCTCCAAGACGCAGGCGGTGACCAGCCAGATCGGCCGCGAGCTGCCCGCCCGCGACGTGCACGTCGGCCCGTCCGACCACGTCCCGTGGCTCGACGACCGCAAGTTCGCCTACGTCCGCATGGAAGGCCGCGGCTTCGGCGACGTCCCCACCTCGCTCGAGTACAAGCTCGAGGTCTGGGACTCCCCCAACTCAGCGGGCGTCATCATCGACGCGCTGCGCGCGGCCAAGATCGCCAAGGACCGCGGCATCGGCGGCCCGATCCTGTCCGCGTCGTCCTACTTCATGAAGTCGCCGCCGGAGCAGTACGACGACTCGACCGCGCGGGACGCCGTCGAGAAGTTCATCTCCGGCGAGAACGAGCGGTAGCCACCGCAGCAGACTTCGAGCAGCCCATCGCGCACCGGCGCGGTGGGCTGCTTCGCGTTCCGGGCGCTACCGGCCCGCGGCCACCCGGGCCGGGAAGCCGGCGCGGAGCTGGGCGAAGGACGCGTCCAGCCGCGCGATCAGGTCACCGCGCAGGCACGCGTCGACGTGCATCCGGAACGCGCTGCGCATCGCGGCCAGCGCGGCGTACGCCGTGACCACGACCGCGACGTCGCTCGAGCCCTCGCGCGCGACGGCCGCGTCGACGATCGCCCGTTCGAGGCGCGCCGTGGCCCCGGACATCGCATTGCCCAGCGACGGGGCGACCTCCGCGGCCATGCGGCGCAGCTTCCACGACTCGACGTCGTCGACGATCACCTGCAGCAGGTCCCGGATGACCACCTCGAGGACGCTGAGCAGGTCCTCCTCGGCCGGGCGCGCGGCGATCGCCGCGGCCAGCGATCCCGACGAGTCGCCGGTGAGACCGACGAACGCCTCGTCCTTGCTCTGGAAGTAGTTGAAGAAGGTGCGCGAGGAGACGCCCGCGCGGGCGGCGATGTCGTCGATCGTGACGCGTTCGGGGGTGTGCGCGATCGCCAGCTCGAGCGCGGCGCGGTGGATGGCGGTGCGCGTCTGCCGCTTCTTGCGCGCGCGCAGCGACCCTTCCTCGGTGTGGTCCATCAGACGTCGCTCTCGTTCGTTCAGGCACTGCATTTTTGCAGTCAATGCAATATTGTAGACGCAGCGCGCCGCGGCGCCGTGCCGAACCCGTCACAGGCCCGCGGCCCACCGAACCGGAATTCTCGGAGGCCACCCATGTCCGCTCGCCCGGCGTCGCCCGGCGCCCCCGCGCCGTACAAGATGTCGCCCGAGCACCGCCGGGTGTTCGGCGGCCTGATGCTGGGCATGTTCGTCGCCTCGGTGAGCCAGACGATCGTCGGCCCGGCGATGCCGCGGATCGTCGCGGAGCTGGGCGGCATGGAGCACTACAGCTGGGTGGCGACCGCGGCGATGCTGGTCTCGGCGGTCACCGTGCCGATCGTCGGGAAGCTGTCGGACCTCTACGGACGGCGCGGCTTCTACCTCGGCGGCATCGCGGTGTTCGTCATCGGCACGCTGGTGTGCGGGTTCGCGCAGAGCTTCTGGATGCTGATCGCGGGACGCGCCATCCAGGGCATGGGCATGGGCACCCTGATGCCGCTGTCCCAGACGATCATCGGCGACATCATCCCGGCCCGGCAGCGCGGCAAGTACCAGGGCCTGATGGGTGCGGTCTTCGGGGTCACCTCGGTCGCCGGTCCGCTGGCCGGCGGGGTCATCACCGACCACCTCGGCTGGCGCTACCTGTTCTTCACCGCGGTGCCGATCGGCCTGGTCGCCCTGTACATCCTGTGGCGCTTCCTGCACCTGGAGCACCAGCGTCGCGAGGCGAAGATCGACGTCGCGGGGATCGTGGCGCTGACCGTCGGGCTCACCACGCTGCTGGCGGCGCTCTCGCTCGGCGGGACGACGTACGCCTGGTCCTCGGCGCAGATCGTCGCGCTCGTCCTCGTCGGCGTCGTCGCCATCGTCGCCTTCGTGCTGATCGAGCGGCGCGCGGTCGAGCCGGTGCTGCCCCTGCGGCTGTTCCGCAGCGGCATCTTCACGTGGTCGGTCGTGGCGGCGTTCGCCGTCTCGGTCGCGATGTTCGGCGCGATCATGTACATCCCGGTGTTCGCCCAGGGCGTCCTCGGGGTCAACGCGACCAACTCGGGCCTGATCCTGATGCCGCTGATGGTCGGCTTCATCTCGCTGGGCATCGTCACCGGCATGCTGATCACCCGCACCGGACGCTACAAGCCGTTCATGGTCGTGGGCGTCGTCATCATGGGCGTCGGCTACTGGCTGCTCACCCGCCTCGGATACGGATCGTCGACCGGCGCGCTGACCGGCACCATGGTCGTGGTCGGCGTCGGTCTCGGCATGTGCATGCAGCAGTACACCCTCGTCGTGCAGAACAACGCCGACCGCGCAGACATGGGAGTGGCCACCGCGGCCACCCAGTTCTTCCGCAACGTGGGCTCGACCGTCGGCATCGCCATCTT
This sequence comes from Cumulibacter manganitolerans, assembly GCF_009602465.1. Classification (NCBI taxonomy): domain Bacteria; kingdom Bacillati; phylum Actinomycetota; class Actinomycetes; order Geodermatophilales; family Geodermatophilaceae; genus Cumulibacter; species Cumulibacter manganitolerans. Next base: position 60,137 of record NZ_WBKP01000016.1, read on the forward strand.
CGGCACCGCGATGACCACCGGGCTCGGCGACGCGATCGTGAAGTACATCCCGGACGAGATCGCCGCGAAGCTGCCGCCCGGCGGCGGGATCGACGCGGGCGCCGTCCTCGACCCGGCGAAGCTGCAGGAGCTGCCGGCCGTCGTCGCCGAAGCGGTGCGGCAGGGCCTCGGCGACCGGCTGCACATCGTGTTCCTGCTGGGCCTGCCGACGCTCGCGATCGCCCTGGCGGCCACCCTGCTGATCAAGGTGACCCCGCTGCGGGACACCCTCGCGCCGAAGAACGCCGAGGACTCCGGGCACGAGCTGCTCGACGCGATGTCCTCCTCGGCCGCGGGGGTGGACGACGACCTGTCCGGCGACGCGGACCGCCGCGACGACGAGAACCGGCTCGCGCGCCGCGCCTGAGACGCCGCTCAGGCATCCTGCGGTGCGCGGCGCTAGTCTCGCCGGATGAGCACCCCCGCACCCCGCTGGTCGGCATGGCGGGTCGTCATCTGGTTCGGCATCGTGTCGCTGGCCGCCGACATGGTCTACGAGGGCGCCCGCTCGATGTACGGACCGCTGCTCGGCGCGCTCGGCGCCAGCGCGACCGTGGTGGGGCTGGTCACCGGCGCCGGCGAGGCGATGGCGCTGGTGCTGCGTCTGGTCTTCGGACCGCTGGCCGACCGGACGGGCGCGTACTGGTCGCTGACCATTCTCGGCTACGGGCTGACCGCGGTCTGCGTCCCGCTGCTGGCCGTCGCCCCCCGGCTGGGCGCGGCGGGGCTGGTCGTGGCCGCGGTCCTGATCCTCGCCGAGCGCGCCGGCAAGGCCGTGCGCAGCCCCAGCAAGTCCGCGCTCCTCGCCCACGCCGCCGGCGCGGTGGGCCGCGGCAAGGGCTTCGGGATCCACAAGGCGCTGGATCAAACCGGCGCGTTCGCCGGCCCGCTGCTGGTCGCAGCGGTGATCGCCGGCGCCGGCACCATCTGGCCGGGCCTGGCGGTGCTGGCCATACCCGGCGCGGTGGCGATGGTGGTGCTGCTCGTCGTCCGCCGGGCGGTGCCGGACCCCAGCGTGTACGACCCGGAGCCGGTCGCCGCGCCGCCGTCCGCCGCGGCCGCGGGCGGGCTACGCGGCTGGGTCGGCAGCGCGGTCGGCGCCGGCCTTCCTCGTGAGTTCTTCCGATTCGCCGTCGCCGCCAGCATCTGCACCGGCGGCCTCGTCACCTTCGGCATCATCGGCTACCACCTCACGCGGTCCGGGCTGCTCGGCGTCGCCGGCGTGCCGGTCGTCTACGCCGGCGCGATGCTGGTCGAGGCGTTCGCCGCGCTCGCCGTCGGCATGGTCTACGACCGGCTCGGCGGCGGCGTGCTCGTCATCGTCCCCGTGCTGGTGGCCGCGGTGCCGCTGCTCGCGCTGTCGCGCCTCGCCTGGCTGGCCCTGTGCGGCGTCGCGGCCTGGGCCCTGGCGACCGCGGTCCTGGACTCGACCGTCAAGGCGCTCGTGGCCGAGCTCGTCGACGCACCGCGCCGGGCCACGGCGTACGGCGTGTTCGCCGGCATCCAGGGCGCGTTCGCCGTGCTCGGCGGCCTGCTCGCCGGCTGGCTCTACGACCGGTCGATCACGGCGCTCGTCGTCACGGTGGCCGCCACGCAGCTCGTCGCGCTCACGCTGCTGCTGCGCACGGCCCGCATCGGCAGCCGGGAGAAGATCCCCGCGAGCCAATGAATAAGATCAAGGAATGGCCGACGATTCTGTAGAACATCTGAGCTTGCGCGGTGACGCGGCGGCGACCGAGCAGCAGTGGCAGGACGCCGTCGCGGCCGTGCTGCGCAAGAGCGGCCGGCTCGGCGCCGACGACGACGCGGCTCTCGCGCCCGGCAAGCTGACCAAGAGGACGACGGACGGCATCGCGATCGCGCCGCTGGCCGGCACCGACGTGGCGGCCGCGCTCGCCGGCACCCCGACCGGCTCCGACGCGGTCCGCGGCCGGCCGCAGCCGGCCCGCGAGGTCGGCGACGTGCCGACGTGGGATCTGCGCGCGTTCGTCGTCGACGCCAACGACTCGGTGACCGCCGAGCTCGAGGGCGGCGCGTCGTCGGTCTGGATCTGCACCCGCCCCGGCGCGGTCGCCGACCTGCGCAAGGCCCTCGAGGGCGTGCTGCTGGACGTCGCACCGATCGTGCTGGACTCCGCAGACCCGCTCGCCGACGGCGGCACGCTCGTCGAGCTCGCGACCACCGGCCTGCACCCCGCGACGAACCTCGGCGTCGACCCCGCGGGCGAGCGGCTGCTGACCGGCACCGCCGCGCCGGCCGACCTGGCCGCCGTCGCCGCCTTCGCCCGCGACAACGGCATTCGCGGCTTCGTCGTCGACGCGGCCATCGTGCACGACGCGGGCGCCGGTGAGGTGCTCGAGCTGGCGTACGCCGCCGCGGCGGGGCTGGACCTGCTGCGCGCGCTGGACGCCGCCGGCGTCCCCGCCGCCGAGGCGATGCCGCTCATCGAGTTCCGCTACAGCGCGACCGACCAGCAGTTCACCACCATCGCGAAGCTCCGCGCCGCGCGCGCGGTGTGGGCCCGGATCTGCCAGGTGCTCGGCGTGGCCGACGACGTCCAGCGGCAGCACGCGGTGACCTCGGGCCGGATGATGACCCAGTTCGACCCGTTCACCAACCTGCTGCGCACCACCATCGCGACGTTCGCCGCGGCCGTCGGCGGCGCCGACGCGATCACCGTGCAGCCGTACGACTCGGCCCTCGGCAGCAGTGACGAGTTCGGTCGCCGGATGGCCCGCAACATCTCCAACCTGCTGGTGCACGAGTCGCACGTCGGCCAGGTCACCGATCCCGCAGGCGGGGCCGGCAGCATGGAGAAGCTCACCGACGACCTCGCGCGCACCGCGTGGGCAAAGCTGAACGAGATCGAGCAGACCGGCTTCTCCTCGTACGTCGAGAGCGGGCTGGCCGGTGACCTCGAGGCGGCCATCGACCGGCGCACCCGGGCGATCGCGACCCGCAAGCAGCCGATCACCGGCGTCAGCGAGTTCCCGCAGTACGCCGAGCAGCCGCTGGATCGCCCCGCGGGGTACTCGCGGTACAACGCCGGCGGCCTCATCAAGCCGGTGCACGACGCCGACGGCTTCGAGAGGCTGCGGCGCAACCCCGCCGAGCGTCCGGTGTTCCTGTGGCCGGTGGGCTCGCTGGCCGCCTCCACCGCCCGGCAGACCTTCGCGGCCAACCTGCTCGCCGCCGGCGGCATCCCGACCGTCACCGGCACCGCCGGATCCGGCCCCGAGCAGCTGTCCGACGAGCTGGCCAAGGCTGGCACCTCCGTGGTGTGCCTGGTCGGCAACGACAAGGGCTACTCCGCCGAGGGCGCCGACCTCGTCGCCCGGCTGCGCGACGGCGGCGCAACGCGCGTCGTCGTGGCCGGCAAGCCCGTGGCCGAGCTCGACGGGGTCGTCGACGACCACATGGCCGTCGGCGAGGACGTCCTTGAATTCCTGAACCGCACCCGCTCGGCACTACAGGAGAACCGATGAGCATCCAGAGCTTCGCCGACACGCCGTACGACGCGGCCCCCGCACGTCACGGCGAGCTGCGCCCGGCCGAGGGCAGCGAATGGGAGTCCCCCGAGGGCATCGCCATCAAGAACGTGTATTCGGAGGAGGACCTCGCCGGTCTCGACGGCCTGGACACCTACCCGGGTCTGGCGCCGTTCATCCGCGGCCCCTACCCCACCATGTACAACTCCCAGCCGTGGACCATCCGGCAGTACGCCGGCTTCTCCACCGCCGAGGAGTCGAACGCCTTTTACCGCAGGAATCTGGCCGCCGGCCAGAAGGGCCTGTCGGTGGCGTTCGACCTGGCCACGCACCGCGGCTACGACTCCGACAACCCGCGCGTGCTCGGTGACGTCGGCATGGCCGGCGTCGCCATCGACTCGATCTACGACATGCGCCAGCTGTTCGACGGGATCCCGCTCGACCAGATGTCGGTGTCGATGACGATGAACGGCGCGGTGCTGCCGATCCTCGCGCTGTACGTCGTGGCCGCCGAGGAGCAGGATGTCGCCCCCGAGCAGCTCACGGGCACCATCCAGAACGACATCCTCAAAGAGTTCATGGTGCGTAACACCTACATCTACCCGCCGCAGCCGTCGATGCGCATCATCAGCGACATCTTCGCCTACACGGCGGCGAAGATGCCGCGCTTCAACTCGATCTCCATCTCCGGCTACCACATCCAGGAAGCCGGTGCGACCGCCGACCTCGAGCTCGCGTACACGCTGGCCGACGGGCTCGAGTACCTGCGCGCCGGTATCGACGCGGGCCTGGACATCGACAAGTTCGCGCCGCGGCTGTCGTTCTTCTGGGCGATCGGCATGAACTACTTCATGGAGGTCGCGAAGATGCGGGCGGCCCGCGCGCTGTGGTCGCGGATCGTCGCGCAGTTCGAGCCCAAGAACGCCAAGTCGCAGTCGCTGCGCACCCACTCGCAGACCTCCGGCTGGTCGCTGACCGCGCAGGACGCCTTCAACAACGTCGCGCGCACCTGCATCGAGGCGATGGCGGCGGCCGCCGGCCACACGCAGTCGCTGCACACCAACGCGCTCGACGAGGCGCTCGCGCTGCCCACCGACTTCTCCGCCCGCATCGCGCGCAACACCCAGCTGCTGCTGCAGCAGGAGGGCGGCGCCGGCGACATCATCGACCCGTGGGGCGGCTCGTACTACGTCGAGCGGTTGACCCAGGAGCTCGCGGAGAAGGCCTGGGCGCACATCCAGGAGGTCGAGCAGGCCGGGGGCATGGCGAAGGCCATCGACGCCGGCATCCCGAAGCTGCGCATCGAGGAGGCGGCCGCACGCACCCAGGCGCGGATCGACTCCGGCAAGCAGGTCGTGGTCGGCATCAACACGTTCGTGCCGTCGAAGGACCAGGACGTCGAGGTCCTGAAGATCGACAACGCGAGCGTGCGCGCCCAGCAGATCGCCAAGCTCGAGCGGCTGCGCGCGGAGCGGGACGACGCCGAGGTGCAGCGCGCGCTCGAGGCACTCACCAAGGGCGCGAGTACCCAGGCCAAGTCCACCGACATGGACTCCAACCTGCTCGCCCTGGCCATCGACGCCGCCCGCGCGAAGGCGACGGTCGGCGAGATCAGCGACGCGCTGGAGAAGGTGTTCGGCCGGCACACCGCCGTCATCCGTACCATCTCCGGTGTGTACCGACAGGAATCCGCCGGCGCGAAGAACGTCGAGGCCGTGCTCGCGGCGACCGACAAGTTCGCCGACGAGGAAGGGCGCCGCCCGCGCATCCTCGTGGCCAAGATGGGCCAGGACGGCCACGACCGCGGCCAGAAGGTCATCGTGTCGGCCTTCGCCGACATGGGCTTCGACGTCGACGTCGGCCCCTTGTTCTCCACCCCCGAGGAGGTCGCCCGGCAGGCGATCGATGCCGACGTGCACATCGTCGGGGTGTCCTCCTTGGCCGCCGGTCACCTGACGCTGGTGCCGGCCCTTCGCGACGAGCTCGCGAAGCAGGGGCGGGAGGACATCATGATCGTGGTCGGCGGCGTGATCCCGCCCGCCGACGTACCCGAGCTGCTGCGGATGGGCGCGACGGCGGTCTACCCGCCCGGCACGGTCATCGCCGACAGCGCGCTGGACCTCGTCGCCGACCTGGCCCGCCGGCTGGGCCACGAAGCGGCCTGATGGCGCACTGGCGCACGGATCCCGAAGCGGTCGCCCAGGCAGTAGCCCTGGGCGACCGTTCGGCTATCGCGCAGGCCATCACCGCGATCGAGTCGTCCAATCCCCGGCATCGCCCGCTCGCCCGGCGCCTGCTGCAGGAGCTGCCGACGCCGGAGACGATGACCGTGCGCGTCGGCATCTCCGGCGTGCCGGGCGTCGGGAAGTCCACGTTCATCGAGAGCTTCGGCCGGATGCTCACCGGCATGGGGCACCGGGTCGGCGTCCTGGCGGTCGATCCGTCGAGCGTGCGGACCCATGGGTCGGTGCTCGGCGACAAGACGCGGATGCCCGAGCTGTCCGTGAATCCCGATGCGTTCGTGCGCCCGTCGCCGTCCTCGGGCACTCTCGGCGGCGTCGCCAAGTCGACCTCGCAGGCGATGCGGATCCTCGAGGCGGCCGGCTACGACGTCATCCTGGTCGAGACGGTCGGCGTCGGGCAGTCCGAGACGACCGTCGCCACCATGGTCGACACCTTCCTGTTCCTGGGGCTCGCCCGCACCGGCGACCAGCTGCAGGGCATCAAGAAGGGCGTCCTGGAGATCGCCGACATCGTCGCGATCAACAAGGCCGACGGCGAGCACGAGAAGGCCGCGCGGGCGGCCGCCCGCGAGCTGCAGGCCGCGTTGCGCATGGTGTACACCGGCCACGCGGGGTGGGTTCCGCCGGTGCTGACCTGCTCCGGCCTGACCGGGCTGCGCATCGACGACGTGTGGCAGACGATCGGCAAGCATCGCGACTATCTCGGCGAAGCCGGGCTGCTGGCCAAGCGCCGCGAGCAGGAGTGGGAGCTCACCTGGAAGCTGGTCCGCGCCGAGCTCGAGGACCGCCTGGCCCGCGACGGCGGCGTTCGCGCCATCCGCGACGACCTGCGCCGGCAGGTGTTCGGCGGCGACCTCGCCGCCGCCCAGGCCGCCGACGAGATCCTGCGCGTCTTCGACGCCCAGCCGCACGGACCCTCCGCCTGAGCCTCCGACCGCCGGGCGATGGCTCACATCGAGTCGACCCGCGCGGCACCCGCCGTCCCGCTAGGGTGGGCGCATGGCTTCAAAGACGACGGGAGACCTGTTCGAGGGCTACCGACGCGGTGGGCGCGATCAGGGCCAGGCGTGGGACGAGATGTTCGACGTCCACGGCAAGCCGCGGCCGGAGTACCGCGAGATCCTGGTCGCCCTCGACCAGATGACGCAGACCGAGTTCCGCGAGCGCACCGAGGCCCTGGCGAGCTCGTACCTCGCCCAGGGCATCACGTTCGACTTCGCCGGCGAGGAAGCCCCGATGCCGCTGGACGCGGTGCCGCGGATCATCTCGCCCACCGAGTGGGGCTACCTCGAGTCGGGCGTCGCCCAGCGGGTGCGGGTGCTGGAGATGTTCCTGGAGGACATCTACGGGCCCGGCCGGTGCATCAAGGACGGCGTCATCCCCGCGAAGCTGGTGAGCACCTCCGCCCACTATCACCGGCAGGCCGCCGGGATCGAGTCTCCCAACGGCGTCCGGGTCATGGTCGCCGGGATCGACGTGATCCGCGACGAGAAGGGCCTGTGGCGCGTCCTCGAGGACAACGTCCGGGTGCCGTCCGGCGTCTCCTACGTGATGTCCAACCGGCGGGTCATGGGCCAGACGCTGCCCGAGCTGTTCTTCAAGATGACGGTGCGCGCCGTCGGCGACTACCCGCACCGCCTGCTGGCGGCGCTGCGCGCCAGCGCGCCGAGCGGCGTCGACGAGCCGACCGTCGTCGTGCTCACCCCCGGCGTCTACAACTCCGCCTACTACGAGCACACCCTCCTGGCCCGCCTGATGGGCGTCGAGCTCGTCGAGGGCCGTGACCTGTTCTGCACCGGCGGCCGGGTGTTCATGCACACCACGGCCGGTCCGCAGCGGGTCGACGTGATCTACCGGCGGGTCGACGACGAGTTCCTCGACCCGCTGCAGTTCCGGCCGGACTCGGTGCTCGGCGCTCCCGGCCTCGTGGAGGCCGCCCGCCGCGGCAACGTCACGCTGGCCAACGCCATCGGCAATGGCGTCGCCGACGACAAGCTGGTCTACACGTACATGCCCGATCTGATGCAGTACTACCTCGGTGAGAAGCCGATCCTCCCGAACGTCGACACGTGGCGGCTCGAGGAGCCCGGCGCCCTCGAGGAGGTCCTGGACCGGTTGCACGAGCTCGCCGTCAAGCCCGTCGACGGCTCGGGCGGAAAGGGCCTGGTCATCGGACCGCACGCGAGCAAGGAGGAGCTCGACACGCTGCGCAAGACGCTGCTGCGCGATCCGCGCGGATGGATCGCCCAACCGGTCGTGCAGCTGTCGACGATCCCCACCCTCGTCGACGAGGGGATCCGCCCGCGGCACGCGGACCTGCGCCCATTCGCGGTGAACGACGGCAACGACGTGTGGGTGCTCCCGGGCGGGCTGACCCGCGTCGCGCTCCCCGAGGGGAAGCTGGTCGTCAACTCCAGCCAGGGCGGCGGCACGAAGGACACCTGGGTGCTCGGCAGGCACGCCGACGCCGACGAGTACGACGAGGCCCGCGAGCCGGCCATCGAGGTGGCCGAGACCGCCGAGGAGGAGCGTCCCGCGGTCGAGCGGCCAGAGGACGTCAAGCCCATCGTGGTGCACCCTGCCGAGTCCTCCCGGTTCGACCTGGAGGAGCAGGAGCAGCAGCAACAGCAGGCACGCGCGGAAGGGGGCCGCCGGTGCTGAGCCGCATCGCAGAGTCACTGTTCTGGATCGGTCGGTACATCGAGCGTGCCGAGTCGACCGCGCGGATCCTGGACATCCACCTGCAGCTGCTGCTGGAGCCCAGCGAGGTCTCCGAGGACGAGGCCTGCCGCTCGCTCATGGTGGTGCTCGGCAGCCCGGTCGAGGAGGACCTGCTGCTGACCGGGCAGCACGTGATCGACAAGCTCACGGTCGATCCGGCCCGCCCCGGCTCGATCGCGCACTCGCTGTTCGCGGCCCGCGAGAACGCCCGGCGCGCCCGCGAGATCATCCCCAGCGACGTGTGGGAGTGCATGAACACCACCCAGATGCGCATGCCCCGCCGGCTCGCCACCGAGCAGTCGCACCGCCACTTCGGCTGGGTGCGCGACCGCACCGCGATGACGATCGGCATGATCGAGGGCGCCACCAGCCGCGACGAGACCTGGCAGTTCTTCACGCTCGGGCGGGCCCTGGAGCGGACCGACATGACGGCGCGCATGGTGGCCACCCGGATGCTCCCGACGCGACCCTCGTGGACCACGATCCTGTGGTCGTGCGGGGCGTACGAGGCGTACCTGCGCACCTACCGCGGCGCGCCGAAGGCCTCCTCCGCCGCCGAGTTCCTGATCCTCGATCGGCTGTTCCCGCGCTCGACGCTGTACTCGTTGCGGCTCGCCGAGGACTGCCTGCGCGAGATCGACCCCACCGTCGTGCGCGCCGGCGTGAACGACCCCGCCGCCCGGCTCGTCGGCCAGCTGCGCAACCAGCTGGAGTACCTGGAGACCGACCAGCTCGCGGAGAACCTGCACGGCTACGTCGACGAGATCCAGACCGCCGCCGCGACCATCTCCGAGGCCATCCAGCGGCGCTACTTCCAGAGCTACGCACCCGAATGGACGGGAGACGGCGCATGAGGCGCTACCGCATCCGGCACGTCACGGGCTTCCACTACCCCACCAAGGTCGGCGCGTCGTACAACGAGGCGCGCATGCTGCCGATGGACACCGCCAAGCAGCAGCTGCTGCACTCGCGGCTCGACATCACGCCGCTGACGTCCCGCGACTCGTTCATCGACTACTGGGGCACCCGCGTGACGTCCTTCGAGATCCTCGACGCGCACAGCGATCTCACGCTGCGCGCGGAGTCGCTGGTCGAGATCCAGCCGCGCGAGCACGTGCCGGGCGACCTGTCGTGGGACGACCTCGACGGCATCGGCGACCGCAGCCTGCAGCTGTCCGACCAGCTCTTCGCCACGGACTACACCACTCCGACCGAGCAGATCCTGGAGATGGCCGCCGAGGTCCGCGGGCGCGCTGCCTCCCCGGCGGCGGCCGCCCGCGAGATCTCCGACGCGGTCGGCGACGCGATCGAGTACGTGCGCGGCGCGACCCACGTCGCGTCGACCGCTGCCGAGGTGTGGGAGAAGAAGAAGGGCGTCTGCCAGGACATCGCGCACGTCACGGTGTCCGCGCTGCGCTCGATCGGCATCCCCGCTCGCTACGTGTCCGGCTACGTGCAGCCGAACGCTGACCCCGAGGTGGGCGACGAGCTGACCGGCGAGTCGCACGCGTGGATCGAGTGGTACGCCGGGGACTGGACCGGCTACGACCCCACGAACGCCCTCGAGATCAACGACTCGCACGTCATCGTGGGGCGCGGGCGCGACTATCACGACGTCGCTCCGCTGCGGGGCATCTACGCGGGCGGCGGCAACGCGGATCTCTTCGTCGAGGTCACCATGATCCGGGATCTGTAGTCCTGCAAGGCTTCCGTGGTTGACACCCGCTAACCTACAGCCATAAGTTTAGAGGGATCTTCTCTCGATACGTGGTTGTGGGGTTGGCGCCGTGGGCAGTCGGTTCAAGCAGCATCGGATCAGCGGCGGCATCGGCGGCGACGACCGGTTCTGGGAGGCGCTGGAGGACGGCGAGCTCCGGCTGTGCCGGTGCGGCTCCTGCGGAGCGTGGCAGTGGCCCGCGCATTTCCGCTGCGGACGCTGCGGCTCCTGGGAGCACGACTGGCCCCTCGTCGAGCCGGTCGGCACCGTCTACTCGTGGACCCGCACCCACATGGCATTCCCCCGCACCACCGCCCGCGCCGAGTCGGTCCCGTACGTCGTCCTCCTCGTCGAGGTCGACGGCACCGACGGCGCGCGGCTGCACGGCGTGCTGGAGGGTCCCGCGGACGCCCTGGCGATCGGCGCGCGGGTGCGCGGCACGATCCACCCACCCGCCGACGAGAGCCTCGGGTACCCCTCGCTGCGGTGGGCGCTGGAGACCGCGGAGGTGAGCCGGTGACCGGGCTGCGCGGCGCGGCCGCCGTCGTGGGCGTCGGCCTGACCCCGCACCACCGCCGGTCCACCGGGGGCCCGGCGCTGCGGCTGTGCCTGGAGGCGATCGTCGCGGCGGCCGAGGATGCCGGCATCCATCCCGGCGACATCGACGGCTTCGTCAGCTACGGAGCCGAGCGGAGCGAAGGACAGAAGATGATGCCCGCCCTGGGCACGAAGGAGCTGCGCTTCGCGGGGCTGGCCTGGAGCCACGGCGGCGGCATCCCCGGCGCGCTCAACGTCGCGGCGAGCGCGATCGCCACCGGCCAGGCGGAGGTCGTCGTCGTCTACCGCTCGCTGTCGGAGTACGACGGCCGTCGGCTCCAGCTCGACGTCGCGCAGGACGACACCGCCGCCCAGTTCCTGGTCAACGGGCTCGACGCGCCGGTCCAGCTATGCGCCCTGGGCACGATGCGGCTGCTGGAGGGCGAGGGCGTGCCCGCCAGCACGCTGCGCGCGATGGCGCAGGCGTCGTACCACCATGCCCAGCGCAACCCCGCCGCGGTCGGCAACGGGACGGTGCTCAGCGACGCAGAGTACGCGCGCTCGCGCTGGATCAGCGAGCCGTACCGGCTGTTCGACTGCTCCCGTGAGAACGACGGCGCGGCCGCGGTCGTCCTGGTCTCCGCGGAGCGGGCACGCGACTATCCGGACGCCGCCTATCTGCTCTCCGCCCCGCTCGGCGCGGCGGCCGGCTGGGGACCGCTTGAGGGCAACCAGAACCCGCTGTGGTCCGCGGGCTTCGGCGCGGTCGCCGCGCGGCTGTGGGCGGAGTCCGGCTACCGGCCCGAGGACGTCGACGTGGCCCAGATCTACGAGAACACGACCGGCATGGGCGTCTCTGCGCTCATCGACCACGGGTTCTGCTCGCTCGAGGACGCCGCGGAGCTCATCACCTTCGACAACCTCATCGCCCCGCACGGCCGGCTGCCGATCAACACCGCCGGGGGAAACCTGGCCGAGGGCTTCATCCATGGCATGGGGCTGGTCGTGGAGACGGTGCGCCAGCTGCGCGGCACCTCGGTGAACCAGGTCCCCGACGCGCGGCTCTCGCTGATGACGGGCGGCCCCGGCGACGCGGTGGTCTCCTCCGCCCTGCTCGGCACCCGCGACACTCTCTGAGCCGACCTACGCGGGATGCCCCGACCCGGTCCGCCTGCGTCGTCTCGACGTCGCTCGTTCCTCGCTCGCTCGACGACCGTTCATACCCCACGGTCGTCGAGCGAGCCGGAGCCGAAAGGCGAAGGCGACGTCGAGACGTAGCACCCCACGATCGGGCTAGGCGTAGATGTCGCGCACCTTGCGACGAGCGATCTTCCCGCTGGCCATCCGCGGCAGTGGCTCGCTCACGATCCGGTAGCTCGTCGGGCGCTTGTACCGCGCGAGCCGCTCCTCCACGACAGCGCGGATCTGGTCCTCGCCGAGGGAGCCGTCCCCGTGCACGATGGCCGTCGGGGTCTCGCCGAACTTCGGGTGCGCGGTGGCGATCACGCACACCTCCTGGACGCCGTCCACCGCCGAGATGACGTTCTCGATCTCGGCCGGCGCGATGTTGTAGCCGCCGGAGATGATGAGGTCCTTGAGCCGATCGACGATGCGCACCGAACCGGTCGCGTCGAGCACGCCCACGTCACCGGTGTGGAACCAGCCGTCGCGGAACGCCTCGCGGGTCGCCTCCTCGTTGTGCCAGTATCCCGGCACCAGCATCGGGCTGCGGACGATGATCTCCCCCGGCTCCTCCGGCTCGCAGTCGGTTCCGTCGGGCCGGATCACGCGGTGCTCGGAGAGCGCGGAGCCGCGGCCGCAGTAGTCGGGATGCTCGAACGCGTCCTCGGCGGAGTTCACCGTGTAGGTGCCGGTCACCTCGGTCATGCCGTACGCCTGCCGCAGCGCGACCCCCTTCTGCAGCCACGCCGACAGCACCTGCGGCGCGCAGCGCGCCCCGGCGATGGTGCTGAACTGCAGGGACGAGAGGTCCGCGGTCTCGAACGCCGGCTGCGCCATCATCATCTCGAACAGCATCGGGACGCCGACCATCATCTCGATCTTCTCGTCGACGAGCCGCGCGAGCGCCTTCGCCGGATCGAAGCCCTTCTCGTAGTACAGCGTCGCGCCGCGATTGAGCGCGTGCAGCACGTGCCAGGGAAGACCGGGGGCGCCGGACATGCCCAGCACGTACATCCACCGCGTGCCCTGCTTGAGCACCGGGTTGACCAGCGCATTCTCGTAGACCACCCGCAGCAGCCCGTCGTGCGTGTAGATGGCCGCCTTGGGCAGCGCGCTCGTCCCGCTGGTGAAGATCAGGATCGCCGCCTTGACCGAATCGAGCGGCGGCGTCCGGAAGGGCCGGTGCTCCTGGCCGCGCAGTGCGGCGAACGACTCCAGTGGATGCACGGCCAGGCCCTTGGCCGCGGCCATCTGCTGCGCGACGTCGGTGCGGGCCGCGTCGGCGAGCACCACCGAGGTGCCGGCGACGTCGGCCAAGTGGCCCAGTTCGTCGGCGACGAACCGCTCGTTCATCGGCACGACGATGGCGCCGAGCTTCAGCGCACCGATCGCGGCAGCGACCCACTCCAGGCTGTTGCCGCCGACCACACCGACGCGATCGCCCTGCTGCACGCCGAGGCGGGCGAGCTCGTGGGCGGCGTTGTCGGTCCATTCGTGGATCTCGCGGAAGGTGACGACGTCGGTACCGTTGTACACGATGGCGGGCTGCTGGGGCGCGTATCGCGCCCATCCCGAGATGGCATCGGTGACGAGTTGTCCCATGAGAGCTCCGGGTCGGTCGTGGCGGCAGGAGATGCCTCGCCGCCTGATCGGCAGTAATCTATAACCGTTAGGCGAGCGTGGTCAACCGTCGGTCGGCCGGCGGACCAGCGGGGCCGGGAGGCGGTTGGCCGATAGAATGGCGAAACCCGCCGAGCCACCCCGATGACTGGAGCTGCGCATGCCGCGACCGACCACCCCGCTGATCAGCCGAGCGAGCGCGGTCGAGGCGACGCTGCGGCTGATCGACGACGAGGGGCTCGAGTCGTTCAGCCTGCCGCGGCTGGCGAAGGAGCTGGGCGTGCGCGCACCCTCGCTCTACCACCACTTCGCGGACAAGGCCGAGCTGCTGACCGAGGTCTCCCGGCGGATAGTCGCCGAGACTCCGATCCCCGACTTCGACCCCGACGAGTCGCTGATCGAATGGCTGGTCGTGCTGTCCTGCAACCAGCGGCGCACCATGCTGCGGCACCGCAACGCAGCGCTCCTGGTCCTGCGCTACCTTCCCCGCGACACCCTCGTGCGGCTCTTCGAGCGCTCGGCCACCTACCTGGAGGAGGCCGGCGTACCGCTGGAGCGCCAGGTGCTGATCCTCGACGGCCTCGAGAAGCTCACGATCGGGTCGACCGCCGCCGAGGCGCTGCGCCCGCCGACCCCGCGATCGCGGCTGTTCCCGAACGTGACGGCGAAGCGCTACCCGCAGCTGCGTGCGGCGATGGACGCCAACCCGCTCGGGCAGGCCGAGCTGTTCGAGCAGACGGTGCGCACCTTCCTCGCGGCCGCGATCGCGCCGTCCGAGCGGTCAGCGGCCGCCGACCGGTAGCCCGTAGACGACATCCGACTGGTCCTGCTCGTAGCCGAGCACGCGGCAGGCGGCGACGAGCGCGTCGTCGGCCGGATCGATGTGCATCTCGGCGATCGCCGCTCCGGCCTGCCTCAGGTGCCGCAGCCCGTCGGCCAGCAGCGCCCGGCGCACCGCCGGGCGGTCGACGCCGGCCGCGACCACCGGCGGCTCCATGGCGGCGACCGGGTGCCGACATCGGCGGAGGGCAGGGCGGCGCGTTCAGCTATCCCGGCGACATGTGGCACTACGCCCGCAACCGGATGATCGT